>JANPAO010000411.1:0-3711 GCA_031429955.1 Phenylobacterium sp.
CCGCGGACCGCACCGAGATTGAGCGCCTTGGGGGCGGTGGAAATCTCCAAGAGGGTTCCGCCCTTGAAGTCGATGCCGCAGGTCAGGCCGGCGCAGGGGGCCTTGAAGGGCAGCAGCGTAAAGCCCAGCGAGGTCACCACAGCCAGGGCCGAGACGATGGCCGCGAGGCGCGAGAAAGCCACGAAGTGGAAGTTCGTGCGGACGGGAAGAACCTTGATGAGAGGCCAGTATTTGGACATATCGGCGTCTCCCTAGACGATCGGCAGGGTCTTGGGTCGAACGGTGCGGAACCAGATCGACAGCAGGAACTGGGTGACCACCACGGCGGTAAAGACCGAGGTGATGACACCGATGCACAGGGTCCAGGCAAAGCCCCGAACAGGGCCCGAGCCGAACTGGAACATGATCAGGGCGGCCAGGATCGTGGTCACATTGGCGTCGATGATGGTGGTCATGGCGCGCGAGAAGCCCGCGTCCATGGCTGACAGGACAGGTCGCCCGGCCCGCACCTCGTCGCGCATCCGCTCATAGATCAGCACATTGGCGTCCACCGCCACGGCCAGTGTCAGGATCAGCCCCGCGATCCCTGGAAGGGTCAGGGTCGCCTGGGTCAGGGACAGGGTTCCGATGATCAGAAGTCCGTTGATCAGCAGGGCGACCACGGAGATCCCGCCGAACAGACCGCCATAGGAGAGCAGCATGAAGATCAGGATGGCCATGAAACCTACAGCCGTGGAGACCTTGCCCGCCGTGACCGCATCAGCACCCAATTCGGCACCGACGGTGTTCTGTTGCTCGACATTCAGCGGGGCCGGGAGCGCACCCGCCCGCAGCAGGATCGCCAGGTTGTTGGCGCTCTCCGGGGTGAAGTTGCCGCTGATCTGACCCGAGCCACCGGTGATGGCGCTTTGAATGACCGGCGCGGAGATCACCCGGTTGTCGAGCACGATGGCAAATCGCTTGCCCAGATTGGCGGCGGTGGCATCGCCGAAGCGTCGGGAGCCCTGGCCGTTGAAGCGAAAGTTTACCACCGCCTGGCCGGTTTGGGAGTCAAAGCCCTGATGGGCATCGGTCAGCATCTCGCCGGTAACCAGGGCGCGCTTCTTGACCAGCAATCCGCCGCCCTCTTCGCTCGGCAGCAACTGCGAGCCTGGCGGGATCCGACCACTGGCGGCTTCCTCGGGGCTGACGCTGTCGTCCACCATCTGGAAGGTGAGCTTGGCGGTCTGACCGATGATGTTCTTCAGTTTCTCCGGATCGCTCTCCCCGGGCGCCTGGACGACGATCCGGTCGATGCCCTGGCGGCGGATATCGGGTTCCTTGGTGCCCAGTTCGTCAATGCGGCGGCGGATGATTTCGATGGACTGCTCGACGGCCTTGCCGGCCTCGGCCACCAGGGCCTGCTCGACAAAAGCCACCCGGATCCGCTGATCCCCGGCGACCTCAATGGTCACGTCCCGACCACCGACGGCCCCGGCAAGAGGTGCGCCAACGCTGCGACGCAGCAGGTTCCCAGCGTTGGTCAACTGGGCCGGGTCAGTGATTCGCACAGAAGCCTCGCCAGAGACCTGACCGAGGTCGCTAAAGTCAATCTTCTCCTCACGAAGTGTGGTCCGTATGTCCTCCACCAGGTTGACGAGCTTCTCGGCCCGCAAAGCCTCGGTGTCGACCTCCAGCAGCAGGTAGGACCCACCCTGAAGATCCAAACCCAGGTTCAGCTTCTTGTGCGGCAGGAAGGCCGGGAGGATGTCCAGGGTCTTCTGCGGAAGCACATTGGGTAGACTGAACAGCAGGCCGAAGATCACCGTGAACAGGACGGCGATCGTCCGCCAGCGTGAGGGAGCAATCATCTAGCGGGCTCTCAGGCCTTGGAGTCGTTGGCCGGGGCGGGTTCGCCCTTGACCCGGACATCGGAGATCATGGACTTGACCACCTTGACGTTGACGCCCTGGGCGATCTCAATGCCGACTTCCTTGTCTTCGACCCGGACCACCTTGCCGATGACACCGGAGTTCAGAACCACAGTGTCGTTGCGCTTGACGGCGGCGATCATGGCCTGATGGGCCTTCATGCGCTGCTGTTGGGGACGGATCATCAGGAAGTAAAACAGGACGACCAGGCCGATGAGCGGCAGGAACTGCAACAGCATTTCCTGGGCACCACCACCGGCGGCGGCACCGGCGGTCTGGGCGAAGGCGGGGGTGGCGAACATGACCTCTCCGAAGCAATTGTCGGGCTCGCATAAAGCCGCCCGTTTTCAAGTCGGCGGAAGCTATGCGTTCGCCCCTGATTTTGCAATGCAACGGCAGGCGGGCTAAGCACCAAGACCATGGATTTAGAGCTGAAACCCGTTCTTGAGCGCATAGCCTCGGCCCTTGAGCGCCTTGCGCCGCCCGCCAGGGTCACCCCGACCTTCGGCGATGCCCAGGTTTTCCGACATGACCCGGTCACCCACAGCTTCCATCCAGCCCCTGACTATGGCCTGCCCCTGGCCGCCCTGATCGGGGTCGAGGCGCAGAAGGCCCGCTTCGTGGAGAATTTGCGGCGGTTTACGGTCGGTTTGCCCGCCAATCACGCCCTGCTGTGGGGGGTGAGGGGCACCGGAAAGAGCTCGCTGGTCAAGGCCGCCTTCATGGCGATCTCAGGCCAGACGCCAGACCTGAAGCTGGTGGAGGTGGACCGAGATGAGGTCACCGCCCTGCCCGCATTGTTCGACACCCTTCGCGTCCGCACGGAGCGGTTCGTGGTTCTGTGTGACGACCTCTCCTTTGAGGAAGGGGCAGCGGCGGCCAAGGCCCTGAAGTCCGCGCTTGAGGGCGGCGTGTCAGGACCGCCGGAGAATGTGCTGTTTGTCGCCACCTCCAACCGTCGCCACCTGATGCCCCGAGGCCACGGGGAAGACCGCGGCCTGATCGCCACGGCGGAGGACGCCGAGGAAGAGGTCAGTGTCTCAGATCGCTTTGGCCTTTGGATCGGCTTCCCGCCCATGGACCAGAACACCTATCTGGAAGCGGTCAGCGCCTATGCCCGGAGCCATGACCTCGTGGTCGCCAATCTGGAGCGCCGCGCCCTGCAGTGGGCGCAGCTTCGCGGGGGTCGGTCAGGCCGGGTCGCCTGGCAGTTCATCCGCGACCTGGCCGGAGAACTGGGTCGGACCCTGCCAGCCTAGGCGGCCCTGGAGATCACCTTGTTGCGACCCTGAGCCTTGGCTTCATAGACCGCTTCGTCGGCACGTTTGAGCAGGGGCTCGGGGCGATCGCCGGCGCCAATCGTGGCCGCCACGCCGATGGAGATGGTTACGGTCAAAAGCTCTGCGCCCCCCATGACCCGGAAGGGCGAGCCGGCCACATGCAGGCGAATGCGCTCGGCAATACGCTCGGCGTCCTCGATCTTGGTGTCGGGCATGACCACCACGAACTCCTCACCGCCATAGCGGCAGGGCAGGTCGATGGCGCGCACATTGGAGGCCAGGCGCACCGCAAACTCCCGCAGCACCTCGTCGCCTACGTCGTGGCCGTAGCCGTCATTGATCTTCTTGAAGTGATCGATGTCGATCAGCAGGGTGGCCACGGGATCGCCGCCCAGGCTGGCGCGCTTCACCAGGGCCTCGAGCTGACCCACCATGTAGCGGCGGTTGTGCAGGCCGGTGAGCTGGTCAGTGACCGCCAGTTCCAGGGAATGGTCGAGATTGTCGCGCAGATAGTCGGTGTA
>JANPAO010000412.1:0-2732 GCA_031429955.1 Phenylobacterium sp.
GGGAGCCCAGGAGGGCGCTACCGGCGGTCACCCCCGCCTGGCGCACCGTGATCCGCCCGCCGCTATTGCTCCAGGCTCGCACCGCTCCCGGCCAGGTCTGACCCGAGAAGCGGCTCATCTTGTTGAGGGTGGAATCCCAGACAAAGGACACCGGGCCGTCTCCGGCCAGGCGGGCAAACAGGCCTGAAGGCTCGGCCCGCCCGTTGTCGAGCTTGAACAGCAGCGCCCCTTGATCATCGGGGCCCGGCCGCAGGTGCAGTTCCACTTTCTCGGCGGTTGAGAGCGCAAAGGCCTGCGCCCCGGCCCCGGCGGCAAAGGTCAGTTTGCGGCCCTCGAATGAGAAGTTGGGGGGACGCTTGGCGAGGTTTCCCAGACTGGCCCGCAGCAATTCACCCCGGATTTCGACGGGGCCACCCTCGGGCCTGGTGAGAACCAGGCCCTCCGGCGCGGCCATGATCCATTGGCCAAGGGCATAGATATAGGCCTCCGCCTCCAGCTTCGGGATCGACACGGCGGCTCCTGCGGGGTCGCGAATCTTGGCGTCGGTCAGAACCATCGCCAGTCGGAAGGGATAGCCCCCCAGGGTGCGGTCTTTCCAGGAGACCTCGTAGCCGGCGTCCCTCAGGGTTGCGGCTGCAGCATCCATTCGCCGCGTGGCCTGGCTGCGGACCTGGATCCAGACGATGGACCACAGCACGATGCCCGCCAGCAGAACGACGAAGGGCGCATAGAGCCAGAACCTTCGGGGTTTGCGAGGCGGTTCGGGTTCGGGCACAGGGGGAGGGTCGGGGGTCTTGGAACGGCGGGCCATGTCAGTTGAGCGTTGGGTTTTCGGTTATGGATCGTTGATGTGGCGGCCTGGCTTTGACTATGTCGAACGCCAGAGCGCCACCCTATATGGGCGTCGCCGCGCCTTCTGCATCTATTCGGTTCATCATCGCGGAACCTATGAGCGTCCCGGCCTGGTTCTGGGCCTGGCGCCGGGTGGCTCAGTTCGGGGTGCCGCCTATCGGGTCTCTGAGACAGACTGGCCTGGCGTCTATGCCTATCTGCGCGACCGCGAACAGCCCACCGAGACCTATGTCGAGCGCACCGCTGTCGTGCGGCTGGCAGATGGTCGCCGGGTGGAGGCCCTGGTCTTCCTCTCCGACACTGGCCATCCCCAGTGGGCTGGTGCGCTTAGCCTGGAGCGGCAGACCCAGCTGATCGCAGGCGCCACGGGCCTGTCGGGTCGCAATATCGACTATCTCAGCGATCTGGTGAGCCACCTGGCGCAGGAGGGCATCCACGACGCGGTCATGTCGCAGTTGCTGGTGCAGGTGGAGGCACGTGAGCGGGGTCTTCGTTGACCAGGCGATTGGTGGCGGTCTCGATGGCCTCTTGCAGGGTCCGCATGAATTCCGCCCGCTTCAGGCCCGGCGGGATCGGCGGCAGGTACTCAAAGACAATGGTGCCGGGGATGCGCTGAAATCCGTGGCGCGGCCAATGGACTCCGGCATTGGTGGCCATGGGATGCACCGGCAGGTCCAACTCGCGATAGAGGGCCGCAATGCCGGGTTTGTAGTCACCGGGGACGCCGGGCTCGACCCGAGTCCCTTCGGGAAAGATCACCAGTTGGCGGGAGATTTTGAAGCGGTCCTTGGCGTCCTTGACCATCTTGCGCAGGGCGGCGGCTTGGGCGCTGCGATCCACCTCGATCATGGTCGCCTTCTGGGCAAACCAGCCGAAGAAGGGGATCCACATCAGCTCCTTCTTGGTGACGTAGCAGGCGTCAGGCAGCACCGAGAACTGAGCAAAGACGTCGAACATGCACTGGTGTTTTGGGGCCACCAGGGCAGGCGTGGTGGGGATGTTTTCCCGACCGCGCACCTCGACCTTGATGTCGACCACCACCTTGAGCAGCCAGATGATGCCGCGGCTCCAGAGGCCAAACACCACCATGGTCCAGCGCCGGGGTGCCAGCAGCAGTGGCGGCAACAGGATCACGGCCACGAAGGCCGACCACAGATAGAAGCTGGCGACGAAGAGGAGGGAACGCAGGTTCTGCAAGGTCAGCCTTTGGGTCTGGAAGCTTCGCTTTCCCTTGGGCGGGGAGGATAGGGCGGTGGCAGGGCCGCCCCGGCGATCTTAACCGCAGTCAATGAGCCCTGACCAGGGTGCGGTCAAGGTGCCGGCATCGGCCTGATCTGGCCTGTGTCGGGAGCTCCTCATGTCTCACAAATCCCCCGCTGCCTACGCAGGGCAACTCGCCGCCATCATCCTGACGGCCCAGTTTCTGCTAATGGGGCTGGCCTTCTTTGTGCTCTCAACCTCCATCAACTGGCCCGCGAGCCTGGATGATCCGGCCGCCATCTCCCTGCCGCGCATCCTGGCCCAGGCTGAGGCGGTTCGATTGGGCTATGGCTGCTATCTGCTGATGGCCCTCTTGCTGATTCCGGCCACGGCGGCACTCAATGAACGCCTGGGTCTGCGCGGACCGCTGGCCGCCATCACCTTGGCTCTGGCAGTCCTCTCGGCCATGGCCAAGGTCATCGGTATCGGTCGCTGGCTGTTTGTGATGCCGGGACTTGCCCAGGCCTATGCCACCCCAGGGGCTGATCGGGCTACCATCGCCTTGGTGTTCCAAGCCCTGGATTCTTACGCAGGTGGTATTGGCGAGGTGATCGGCGTTGGCCTGATCACCGGAGTCTGGACCCTGCTGATGGCTGGGGCGGTATTTGTGTCCCCTGGGT
>JANPAO010000413.1:0-2540 GCA_031429955.1 Phenylobacterium sp.
CGCATGGGACGGCAGCGTCCTCGTCAGCAGATAGGCCCATCGCCGGGGTCCTCTGGGGCGCTGGAAGGTTTGGACACAAAGCTCACAAAGGGCGCGAAGGACACGAAGAGAGACGGCCCGACGCGTCTGGCCTTGCACGGCGAGATGCTCACCCATCGGCCCTGGCAAGGGACTGAGAGCTTCGAAACATCAGACGCTGCGCGTCCCGAAGGCGCGCCAGCGCCTCGACGGCCTTGGGTTTCACGGTGACAGTGCATTTATTGGCTCTGACTCCACGCCCTCACCATCGTTCCGCCCCTCCGGCTCTCAGGAGGTGCTGTGGACGTCAGACGGCTCGCGCAGTCCCAGCCAATCACGAACTGCCGGGACGTGGCGAAGGAGCAGGTGCTCCAACAGGGCGATGGCGATCATCGAAATCCCCAGCACCGGTAGCAGGATGCCGAAGACCACGATCAACACGCCGACGCCGGTGGCGATGCGGCCTTCCGGTAGGGTGGGTGGCGCGCCGAGCGTGCCTTGTGGTCGCCGCCGCCACCACATCACCAGACCGCTGACACTGAGGGTGACTAGCCCCAGAGCAGCCAGCACGCCGAGCACCTGGTTGAGTACCCCGAACAACTGACCCTCATGGGCGGCGATCCCATAGCCTATGACCTTGTCGATTGGGTGCTTGGATTGGAAAGCCTCGGTGCGCAGTACCATGGCGGTGGCGGGGTCCAGGGTGAGCGTCACCCTCCGGGGTCGATCCTGGGTATCAGAGCGCGCTGTCCAGTCGGTCGCGGCACCTTGGCCAGGCTTGGTGGATGGCGGTGAGATCAGGACCGGTGGCGGCAGGTCCATCGCTCGCACGACGCCGACCATGCGGTCGAGAGAGGGCCTGGCGTCCTGGGGCAGGTGATCCATCGGCATGGCCGTGGCCGCGTCGCCCGCGAGGTGCTCGGCGTGTTCGCCGGCGCGGCTTGTGCTCCAGTCCTGATGCAAGGCGGCCGTGCCGGTCACGCGGCGCACCTCCTTGAAGCTGTCGCCCCAGACCTTAGCCCAGGGCAGGCCCGTGACCAGCAGAAACAGCGCCAGGCTGGAGACCCAGACGCCCGTCACGGCGTGGAGGTCTCGCCAGAGGATCTTCGAGCCGAGACCGAGGCGCGGATAGAGCACCCCGCCGAGCCCCTGGGCTTGCCTGGGCCACCACAGATAGAGGCCGGTGACCACCATGACGATCGCCCAGCAGGCGGCCAGCTCGACGAGGACCGAGCCCTTGTCGCCCATCAGGAGTTCGCCATGGATGGTCTTGTCGATCGCCATGAGGCGATCCTCCTCGTCGATGATTTTCAGGACCTGTAGGGTTTCAGGGTGAAGGTAGACCCTGATGTTCTCGCCCTTCCGGCCGACGATGACGCGGGCCGCGTTGTCGGCCTCGCGCCGCACTTCATAGGCCCGCAACCGCGACCCAGGCACGGCGGCCAGGGCCGCATCGACCTGGGCCTGAGCGCTGGCGGGTCGCCCCGTCAGCGTCAGGTGGTCGAAGGACCGATCCAGCCAGGCCTCGACCTGGGGCTTGAACAGATAGATCGAGCCCGTGATCGCCAGGATGACGATGAACGGCACGCAGAACAGGCCGGCATAGAAGTGCCAACGCCAGATCGCGCGGTAGTTGAAAATCGTCCGTGTGGCTTGGGCGGCGGCTTGGCTGGAGAAGATCATGGGCGCGTCCTCACCGCGTCCACTTCAGTTCGACCACGGCTGTCCGCTGGGGATAGGGGTGGAAGACCCAGGCCTTGTCGTTGTTGAGGTTGTCGATCCCGAAGCTGGCCTGGACCTGGCCGGTCACCGCCCAGGTCAGGCGGGTGTCGATGATCAGCAGTTCGGAGGTGTAGCCGTAGGTGTCGCCGCGTTGCAGGCCACGCAGATCGGTGTTGGGCCGCGAGGCGTATCGCAAGCCCACAGAGAGCTTCAGGGCGTCGTTGATCCTGTAGCGCGTATTGCCGTTGATCCGCCATGAAGGGATGCGCGGGAAGGCTTGGCCCTGCGACAGAGGGTCGGCGGCGTTCTTCACCGTCTTGGCATCTATCCAGGCCACATTGGCGTCGATATCGAGGCCCGGGATCAGCACGTCGGTGGACTCGCCAATCAGTTCGATCCCGTACTGCCGCACTTTGTCGATGTTCTTGAACGAGCTGGTCACCACACCGAACTGGTTGAAGCCCTGGACGCTGAAGATGGCGTCCTCGACCTGCTGGTAGAACAGGCTGCCCGTCGCCCGAACCTTGCCGAACCTGTGCCGCAGCATCAGGTTGGCATCGTGCGAGACCTCGGGCCGCAGGTTGGGGTCGAAGCTGTTGACGTCGAAATTGCCTAGGGCGTCGAGCTTGCCCTGGAACAGCTCGCCGACAGTCGGAAACCGGGTCGCTCTGGCCAGGCTGAGTTGCACCGGCCAGCCGGGCGCGGGCTCCCATTGAACGCTGAGCTTGGGACTGACCGAGGTGTCATCACGACCGGCGTAGTTCCGAAAGGCTGGAGCCCCGGCCGCCAGTCGCCCGACG
>JANPAO010000414.1:0-8719 GCA_031429955.1 Phenylobacterium sp.
GTCAAGACCTATGAGGGGCCGGTCCTCGCCTATGTCCTGCGCGCCGGCGGTCTGCCGGTGGGTCCCCGGCTGCATGGCGACCCGCTGCGGGCCTATGTGGTGATGACGGGCGCAGACGGCTTTGCCGCCGTCTACAGCCTGGCCGAGCTGGACAAGGATTTCCACGACGACGTGGTGATCCTGGCCGATCAGGTCGATGGCAAGCCCTTGCCAGCCAAGGAAGCCCCCTGGCGGCTGGTCTCCAGCGGCGACAAAAAGGGCTGGCGCAGCGTCTATGGCCTGGTGCGGATCGAAGCCCACCTCGCCGAGGCCAAGCCCCACGCTCACTGAGGCTTGATCAGCTCCAGGGATCGGATTCGGCTCGCAAGGTCTGGTCCCACCGCCATCACGAACACCTCGTCGGCCCCGGTGTCGCGGGCCTTGGCGTCCAGTCTGGAACGCACAGACTCAGCCTCGCCCACGATGCCGCGCGCCATGACGCCCACCATCCGGGGGTCGTCGGCATGCTCGGCCAGGAAGGCCTGGGCTTCGGGGATGGAGGTAAACCGCCGCCGACCCCCGTCCAGGGTGGCCAGGTTGCCCGCACGCATCGGAGCCGCCAGCCGCTCGGCCTCTGCGGCGGTCTCGGCTGCCAGGGCAATGGTGGCGACCCCGGCCCAAGGCTGGGTGCGAAAGGCCGAGGGCTGGAAGTGTCGCCGATAGGCCGACACCGCAGGACCGCCATCAGTGCGGGCGATGAACTCGGCAAACACCATCCCCACCCCGGCCTGGGCCGCGAATATGGCGCTCTCCTCCGAGGTGCAGAGGATGAAGAGATCGGGATGCGACGGTCCCGCCGGATTGGCGTGGATCTCGCGGGCCGGGTGGGCGTCGGTGATCGGCTCGACCCCGGCGGCGTCCAGCAGCCAGGCCGACACCAGGGCAAAGTATTGCGGAAAGGCCTCCGACCCCGCGCTGCGCAGAGCACCGCCCGTGCGCTGGTCGGTCCCCAGGGCCCGCCCAACCCCCAGGTCGATGCGACCCGGCGCCAGGGCCTCCAGCTCCATGAACACCTCAGCCACCTTCAGGGGTGAGTAGTTCACCAGCATCACCCCACCCGACCCCAGCCGGATGGTGGAGGTGATCTGGCTGGCGGCGGCGATCAGGATCTCCGGGGCCGGGGATCCCAGCCCGCCGATATTGTGATGCTCGGCCACCCAAAAGCGGTGATAGCCCAGCCGTTCGGCGGCCTTGGCGACCTCCAGGCTTTCCCGCACCGCCTGGGCCTGGCTATTGGCCCCGCTCACCGGTGACAGGTCGAGGACCGAAAGGGTGTAGGTCATTTGGCTCTCGGCGCGGTCTTCTTCAGCACGGCGGAAAAGCTCAGCACCGCCTCACCGGCCACCGTCATCAGGCCGCGCACGAAAACCATGCTGCGCCCGGCCTTCACCACCTCGCCGGTGCATTCCAGCAGGTCGCCCGGCGCGACGGCACCGACGAACTCGCAGTTGAAGGTGGCCGTCACGCTGCGGCTGTCCTTCAGGTCGTCCATGGCGATGATGAACAGGCAGTAGTCGGCAAAGGTCATCAGGGCCCCGCCGTGCATGAAGCCGCCGCCGTTCATGTGTTTGGCCTCGGGCCGCATGGCGCTGATCCGGGCTCCGTCCTTCGCCGTCCGATAGTAGAAGGGACCGGCGTGATCCTCGAAAGGATCATTGCCATACATCGACCAGCCCGCCCACGGCCCGGTCTCCACCACCGCATGGACCCAGGGGTTGGTCTCGACCTCGGTGCCGTCCATGGATGCTGTCTCCCTGATGGTCGGAAGGGTTTGCCCCCCGCCGATCCAAACACTAGTTTGCCGCCGCAAGGCGACCTAAGTGGCGGAGAGAGATCATGCAAGGCCGGACTGTCTATCTTTGTGGAGGTCTCCGCAGCCCCATCGGCCGATACGCCGGGGCCCTGTCCAAGGTCCGCGCCGACGACCTGGCTGCCCATCCGCTGAAGGCCCTGATGGCGGCCTATCCCAAGCTGGACTGGGGGCTGGTGGACGAGGTGATCTACGGCAATGTCAATCAGGCCGGCGAGGACAACCGCAATGTCGCCCGCATGGCGTTGCTGCTGGCGGGCCTGCCCTCCAGCATCCCGGGCCTGACGGTCAATCGGCTTTGCGCCTCGGGCCTGGACGCGGTGATCGCCGGGGCCCGCACCATCGCAGTGGGGGAGGCTGACCTGATCATCGCCGGGGGCGTCGAAAGCATGAGCCGTGCGCCCTTCGTCATGGCCAAGCCTGACACCGCCTTCTCCCGCACCCCGGAGATCTATGACACCACCATTGGCTGGCGGTTTGTGAACCCGGCCCTGAAGAAACAATACGGCGTCGACGCCATGCCCGAGACCGCTGAGAACGTCGCCACCGACTACCAGATCAGCCGCGAAGACCAGGACGCCTTTGCCCAGCGCAGCCAGGCCCGGGTCGGGGCGGCGCGCGCCGAGGGCTTCTTCGACGGAGAGATTGCCGCCCTGACGCTGAAGGACCGCAAGGGCGACGTGGTGGTCTCGGAGGACGAGCACCCCCGCCCCGACACCACCCTGGCCGCGCTGCAGGGCCTCAAGCCCATCGTCCGGGAGGACGGCACGGTGACGGCGGGCAATGCCTCGGGCGTCAATGATGGGGCTGCGGCCCTGCTACTGGCCTCGGCCGAGATGGTCCAGAAGCTGGGTCTCGAACCCTTGGCCCGGATCTCCGGCGGGGCGTCGGGTGGCGTCGCGCCACGCATCATGGGGGTGGGGCCGATCCCGGCGGTAGAGAAGCTCTGCGCCCGTCTGGGCATCAGCCCCCGTGACTTCGATGTGGTAGAGCTGAACGAGGCCTTCGCGGCCCAGGCCCTGGCCTGCACCCGGTCCTGGGGCCTCGCCGACGATGCCGCCCACGTCAATGCTCACGGCGGGGCCATCGCCATTGGTCATCCCCTGGGGGCGTCCGGTGCCCGCCTGGCCCTGACGGCCGCCCGGACCCTGCATCGCAAGGGTGGTGAGCGCGCCCTGGCCACCATGTGCGTCGGCGTCGGGCAGGGCTCGGCCCTGGCCCTGGCGCGGGCCTGACCCGGCGCGACCAAACCCCTCAAGCCAAACTCCGAGAGAGACACCATGGCCCTCGACCTCGAAACCCGCGAGCAACTGCTAGACACCGTGCGCCGGTTCGTCACCGAACGGCTGCGTCCGTTGGAGGCCAAGGTCTCCGAAGATGATGCCATGCCCCCCGAGCTGGTGAGCGAGATGAAGGAGCTGGGGCTGTTTGGCCTCTCCATTCCCGCAGAATACGGCGGCCTGGATCTCTCGATGGAGGACGAGTGCCTGGTGGGCGTGGAATTGGGGCGCACCAGCCCGGCCTTCCGCTCGACCTTCGGCACCAACGTCGGCATTGGCAGCCAGGGCCTGGTGATGTTCGGCACCGAGGCCCAGAAGGCCAAGTACCTGCCCGGCATCGCATCGGGCGAGATCATTACATCCTTCGCCCTGACCGAGCCCGAGGCGGGGTCAGACTCCGCAGCGGTGCAGACCCGCGCGGTGCTGGATGGGGACCACTACGTCCTCAATGGCACCAAGCGCTACATCACCAACGCCAACAAGGCCGACCTGTTCACGGTCATGACCCGGACCGACGCCTCCAAGCCGGGCGCCGGCGGGGTCTCGGCCTTCCTGGTGGAGCGCAACCTTCCGGGCCTGACAATCGGCAAGCCTGAAAAGAAGATGGGTCAGCAGGGGGCCCATATCTGTGACGTGAACTTCGACAATGTCCGGGTGCCGGTGGAGAACCGCCTGGGCCGGGAAGGCGAGGGGTTCAAGGTCGCCATGCAGGTGCTGGATCGCGGCCGCCTGCACATCTCGGCGGTCTGTGTCGGGGTGGCCGAGCGGCTGCTCACCGACTGCGTGGCCTATGCCAATGAGCGCAAGCAGTTCGGACAGCCCATTGCCGCCTTCCAACTGATCCAAGGCATGATCGCCGACTGTAAGACCGAGACCCTGGTGGCCAAGGCAATGGTCATGGAAACCGCCCGCAAGCGCGACGCTGGCGAGAGCGTCACCCTGGAAGCTGCCGCTGCCAAGTACTTCGCCTCTGAGATGGTGGGCCGGGTGGCCGATCGTGCCGTGCAGATCTTCGGCGGTGCCGGCTATGTGGCCGACTACGGAATCGAGCGCTTCTATCGCGACGTGCGCATTTTCCGGATCTATGAGGGCACCAGCCAGATCCAGCAGGTGGTCATCGCCCGCGAAACCCTGAAACGAGGCGGCTGACCATGAGCATTGATATGGAGGCGGTCATCCTGGAGGTGATCAGTAAGCTTCCTGCCGGCAAGTCGGTGTCCTCCGAGGAGGTAGCTAGGGCCGCCGAGCCTGAGCGCTGGCAGCGACTGACCGGCCACGTGCGCGCCACCGCCCGAGGTATGGCCCGCCAGGGCCGGCTGACCGTGTTGCGGCACAACAAGCCCGCCGATCCCGACACCTTCAAGGGGGTCTATCGCCTGCGCCTGCCCACCGAGGCCGAGCGCACGGCGGCGCTGGCCAAGGCAGCGATCCCGACCGTCGACGTGCCGGCAGACGACTCATGACCCTCCAAACGCCGATACTCGCCGGCTGATCCCGTGGCCCTGGAACAGGTCCTAGCCGAGATCGATGCCTGCCGAGCCTGTGCCGGCGAATTTGCCCATATCCCCCGCCCGGTGGTGATGGTGACGGGCCAGACCCGCCTGCTGATCTGCGGCCAGGCTCCGGGGCGGCGGGTGCATGAGAGCGGGGTGCCCTTCACCGATCCCTCCGGCGACCGGCTGCGGTCCTGGCTGGGGGTTGATGCCGACACCTTCTATGGCCGCCCGGAGTTTGGCGTTGCGGCCATGGCCTTCTGTTTTCCCGGCACCGATCCCAAAGGGGGCGACTATCCACCGCCGCCTCGCTGTGCCCAGCTTTGGCGTGCGCGACTAATGGCGGCCCTGCCACAGATGGAACTGACACTGCTGGTGGGCGGCTATGCCCAGGCCTGGACCCTGGGGGACCGGGCCAAGGCCAATATGACGCTGACGGTCCGGGCCTGGCGCGAGTATCTCCCGCACTATCTGCCCATGCCCCATCCCTCCTGGCGCAACACCGGCTGGCTGAAGAAAAACCCCTGGTTTGAGGATGAGGTGACGCCCTATCTTCGCCAAAAGGTGCAGGACATCCTCAATCCATGAGACGCCTGCTTCTGATCCTGTCGGCCCTGCTGGTCACCGCCTGTACGCCCCTGATGGTGCAGCAGTCCGGCGTGCCGCCCGCAGCCTTCTCCGGCCCCCTACTGGAGGGCGACAGCTTTATCTCCTTCGACGGGACCCGCCTGGGCCTCACCACCTGGCAGGCCGATGAGCCCTGGGCGGTGATCATCGGGGTTCACGGCATGAACGACTATGCCAACGCCTTCCATCTGGCCGCGCCGTGGTGGGCGAGCCAGGGGGTGACCACCTATGCCTATGACCAGCGCGGCTTTGGCCGCTCCCCCCATCGGGGCGTCTGGGGTGGCGATGAACTGATGGTGGAGGACCTGCGCACCATGGCTGCCGTGGTCCGCGCCCGGCACCCCAAGGCGATCCTGGTAGTGGCTGGCGAAAGCATGGGCGGCTCCGTCGCAGTTCACGCCTTTGCCTCAGATCGACCACCGGCCGCCGATCGCCTGGTGTTGCTTTCGCCAGGTGTCTGGGGCTGGTCGTCCCAGCCCTTGCCCTACAAGACCACCCTCTGGTTCGCTGCCCGACTGAACGGGGCCAAGGTCTATCGGCCGCCAAACTGGCTCACCAAGCGGGTCGCCCCCACTGACAACCGCGAGGAACTGATGGCCATGGGACGCGACCCCTTGATGGTCTGGGGGGCTCGCTCCGATGCCCTCTACGGACTGGTTTCTATGATGGAGCGGGCCTGGCGGGAGACCGGCCACATCAAGGTCCCGGCGCTCTATCTCTACGGTGCCAACGACGAGATCATCCCCAAACGCCCCGCCTTCGAAGCCGCCAGCCGGCTCAAGCCCGGCGACCGGACGGCCTACTATGCACAAGGGTGGCACCTGATGACCCGCGACCGCCAAGGCCCCAAGGTCTGGGCCGACATCCTCAGCTATGTCCGGAACCCCGACCAGCCTCTGCCCTCGAACCCGCCACCGATCCCGAGGCCCGCCCGTTAGATCGTCAGTCGGTTCGTCCGGGGTTCCTTGACCGCCAGCACCAGCAGCATCAGGGCCGCCGTCAGGAAAGCCATGGAGACGCCGAAGACCGTCTCATAGCCCAGCAGCGTGGCCATGATGCCTCCGGCCAGGGGTCCCAGCGAGGCCATGATGCCCTCGGCGGTGGCCGAGATGGCGATGCGCATGGGCATTTCGTCGCGAGACCCGAACTCCAGGATCATGGTGCTGGCGGCCATCATGTAGCCCGACTGCGAAGCCCCCAGGCCAAAGAAGGCCACAAAGGTCATCGGCATCAGGTGGACGTTCATCAGCAGAAGGGTGGCGGCGATCCACATGATCAGCGACAGCAACAGGATCAGACGGAACCCGGTCTTGTCCCCCAGATAGCCCCAGAGCAGGTTCGACAGGGTGTCGGCCCCTAGGTAGGCCAGGGACAGCAAGCCAAGGTTTCCGCCGGTCAGCTCGATCGTCGATCCGGCATAGATGATGTAGAACGGCACCGCGAGGCGACCCGCCGTGGCCAGCATCTGGACCAGCAGAAAGTACATATAGCTGCGGTCGGAGGCGATCAGGGCCGGGAAGTCCTTGATCCGCTCCCGAAGCTTGGTCTGGGCCCGCAGGCTGGGGGGCTCAGGCTCTCTCAGCAGCAGGTTCAGCGCCGTCAGGCCCAGGCTGGTGAGGACAAAGGCGAAGATGAAGGTCACGCCGTAACCGTTGCCCAGCAGGTTGGTGCCGATGAAGTAGCGGCCGGCCAGATAAGCCAGGACGGCAGCGATCAATCCTCCCGTCGCATTGCGCCAGGCCTGCAGGCGACCGCGCCGGCTCAGGGGAATGACCTTGGCCATCAGCAGGCCAAACACCACCCGCTGGGCACCCATGAACAGGCCAAACAGGAACATGAAGCCCAGGATGGCGATCACCAGGGACTGGCCGCTGAGGAACCATCCCGAGGCCGCCATGCCCAGGATCTGCATCCGGGCCAGCCCCCCCATCCACATGGCCGCAGGCATCACCTTGGTGCGGTGTTCGATCTGGGTGGCGCCCACGATGGGCGAGATCACACTCCCCACCTGCTGCAGGGCCAGGCCCAGGCCCACCACGGTGTTGGAGCCGGAGATCATATGCAGATAGGCCGGCAGGAAGGTGGGCGCGTTCACCAGCCGGAACCCGGTCATGCCCAGCATGCCGTGCAGGTAGTTGCCGATATAGTTGCGCTTCAGATTGTCCCAGACGAACTTCTCATAGGCGGCTTCCTTGACCGCCATGGCGTCGGCGTCAGGCGGCGCAGTTCCGTTCAACGGCGCGGAATCGTCCCGGGTGAGTTTGTCGTCCAATGGTGTCCCGCCCGCGCGCAGGATCTTGAAATGCCGCGCAGGCTCTCCCTTCGGTAATGGATAGATCTAATCGCACCGGTCTAGCAGAGTCCCAGGCCGGCGACACCCCTGACGGAGAACGCGGCCTCAGATCGCGGGCCGTCTCAGGGTCAACAGGGCTCCGAAGGCCAGGACCGACCCTGCCGCCATCACCGCCAGGGCCAGGTTGGCCGACTTGTCGATCATCAGGGCGAAGACAAAGGGCGAGATCGCCTGCAACAGCCGGGCTGGCACATTCAGCACCCCCAGCCGTCGGCCATAGTTCCGCTCACCAAACAGGGCCAGGGGCAAGGCCCCGCGCACAATGGTGAAGAGGCCGTTTCCGGCACCGTAGAGCAGGGTAAAGGGCGCTGCGGCTATACCTCCGAAGGCGATCAGCAAAGCCGCCCCCATCGGGAATAGGGCGACGGCCACCCGGCCCGAGACCAGGGGATGGATACGCCGCACCAGGGCAAATTCGGCCAAGCGCGCGGCCACCTGGGCTGGCCCCACCAGGGCCGCTGCAGCCACGGCGGCGGCGGGGGCGGCGCCCACCGCGATCAGCAGCGGCGGCAGGTGGGCCGACATGGCCGAGCCGATGGCCGCCAGCACGGCGAAGGCCGTCGCCATCAGAATCATCTTCGACAGGTCACCGGGAACGGGGGTGCCGACCTCGGTCGCTGTCGTCGCCTCGGCCCTTGTCGCCCGCGACCGTGGCAGGCTGAGGTGCAGCGGCAGGGCGAGCGCCAGGTTGGCTCCGGCCCAGAACAGGCAGGCCCCGCGCCATCCCACCTGGTGTTCCAACCAGGCGGTGAGAGGCCAGCCGATGGTGCTGGCAAAGCCGGCGATCAGGGTCACCCCGGTGATGGAGCGTCGCGCATCTACCCCGAACCAACCCACCAACCCAGCAAAGGCGATGTCATAG
Source organism: Phenylobacterium sp. (assembly GCA_031429955.1). Taxonomy (GTDB): domain Bacteria; phylum Pseudomonadota; class Alphaproteobacteria; order Caulobacterales; family Caulobacteraceae; genus Phenylobacterium. The sequence goes on from JANPAO010000414.1 coordinate 8,465, forward strand.
AGGCCCGCCGACATGCCCAGCCCAATCACCAGCCAAGCCGCCACCAGGGTCACCGGGTTCTGCGCCAGGGCCAGGGTCGCCAGGCCCGCAGCAAACAGCAGGCTGGCGGTGGAGAGTGGCAGCCGGCCGCCGCGCCGGTCCACCAGCCGTCCGATCTGGGGGCCGGTCACCGCCTGCAGCAGCAGGGCCGCGGAGAAGGCCAGGAACACCGAGGTGGTGGACATCCCCACATCGGCCCCCATCGGCTTGGCAAGG
>JANPAO010000415.1:0-8348 GCA_031429955.1 Phenylobacterium sp.
GGGGGTGGACCTGACCTGCGTGGAAAACGGAGCCGAGGCGGTTGAGGCCGCCGCCCAGGCGAGTTTTGATCTGATCCTGATGGACATGCAGATGCCGGTCATGGACGGGCTGACCGCCATCGGCGAGATCCGCAAACGCGAACGCAGCGAGGCGGGGCCTGCGACCCCCATCTATACCCTGACCGCCAACGCCATGCCCGAACATGCCCAGGCCTCAGCCGATGCCGGTGCCGACGGCCACGTCACCAAGCCGATCACCGCCGAAGGGCTGCTGCGGGTGGTGGAGAAGGTCTGGTCGGAGAAGGTCGCGCCGCCAACGCTCGCTTCCGTCGCCAAGAGCGCCTGAGGCCGACCCGCCCCCCCAGTGGACCCGGGCCTTCGGTCAGTCCACAATGGTGGCCTCACAGATTTGCGAGGGACCATGTCAGAGACTGTAGCCGGAACCCGGGCCTAGCCACCGACCGAGGTTCCACCTGTTGGATTGAGGGTGGTAGGGGCCAGACCTGAGCCCCGCCTAGAATCCTCAAGTCCTTTGTTCGACCGGCCCATGGCCCAACTCCGTTCGCGTCCGCGCGCGACCGGCCCCCTTGCCATGATCAGTTTCGGACATTCCCTTGAACATTTCCAAAGCGCAGCAACGGACGCTGCACGCCCTGGCCCAAGGTGGCCAGATCCACCTTGAACGCAATGCCCGCGGCGACATCGTCGAGGCCGTCTGCATCAGTCGCGACGGCTGGCACCTGGCCGACTGCGACCTGTCGGTCTTCCGCAGTCTCAAGAAGCGGCGACTGATCGCCAGCCGCAACGGACTTCCCTATCGGGTGACCCGGGAGGGGCTGGTGAACCTGCGAGCCCAACTGGACAATCGAACCTCAGGTCGAGGCTGGTGATACCTTCAGAAAGTGGACGCGCGCGGCCCCATAGTCGCGGGCGTCCAGCACCTCGAACCCTGGGACCTGGAGGGCGGGCTCGGAGACTCCCCGCTCGAGGACGATCAGGGCCTCAGGTGCCAGCCAGCCGCCCAAGCGCAGCTTGGCGAGGGCAACCTCGCCCAGCCCCCTGGCATAGGGCGGGTCGAGGAAGGCCAGATCAAAGGCCGGCCCGGCTGAGCCAGGGCGTAGGCCCAGGTCAGTGGCATCGCGGCGGTGGATGCGGGTGCGGCCAAACAGCCCAAGACTGTCTGCATTCTCCCGGATGGCCCCGCGAGCCGCCTCATCGGTCTCCACGAAAAGCGCAAAGGCCGCGCCCCGCGACAGGGCCTCAAACCCCAGAGCCCCACTCCCGGCAAAGAGGTCAATCACCCGAAGGTCGCGCAAGCCCCTGGCCCAGGCGGCGTGCTCCAGGATGTTGAACACCGCCTGACGCGCCCGATCCGACGTGGGGCGGGTGGCCTGGCCCGGCGGGGTGACCAGGGTCTTGCCGCGCAGGTCGCCCGATACGATTCGCACGTCCTAGCCCCTGGCCTTGGGGCCGCCTCGCGGACGGTCTGAGCTTCGCGGCTGCGCGGGCCGGGCGCTGTCCCTGGGGGCGGCCTGTGCCGGCGGCCGCGGATCTGGGCGGGGGGTGGACGGCGGCTTGGCCTTGCGCTTGGGATGGGGGCTGGGGGCGATCTTGGGCTTGGCCCAGCCGGCCTTGTAGACCGCCTTGGTCTTGCGCATGCCGTCATCGGGGCCAGCGCCGGCCCCCGGCGCGGTGCGTCCCCGACGCAGAACATCGCCGCCGGCACGGGTGGGGATGGGCTTGGAAAACTGCGCCCGGTCGGCGGTGGGCAGGTTTCTCGGCACGATGTGGTCGGCAAACTGTTCGCGGATCACCCGAGGGCCGACCTCCTCGATCTCGCCAACCCCCAGGGTTCCCAGAGCCAGGGGACCGTAGGACATGCGGATCAAGCGGTTGACGGTCAGGCCGAGAGCCTCAAGCACGCGGCGGACCTCGCGGTTCTTGCCCTCGGCCAGGGTGACGGTGATCCAAACATTGGCCCCTTGGGGACCTTCCTTGGCCTTGTCCAGATGGGCATCGATGGCCCTATAGCTGACGCCCTCGACGGTGATGCCGGCCTTCAGGGTGTCGAGTTTTTCCTGGGTCACACGGCCCCGGGCGCGGGCGCGATAGCGACGCACAATGGCGCTGGCCGGCAGTTCCAGCGCCCGCGCAAGGCCCCCGTCATTGGTGAGCAGCAGCAGGCCTTCGGAACTGATGTCCAGTCGCCCCACTGAGATCAGCCGCGGCAGGGTGCGGGGCAGGGACTCAAAGACGGTCGGTCGACCCTGGGGATCGTTGTGGCTGGTCACTAGGCCGACAGGCTTGTGGTAGCGGAACAGCCGCGCAGGCTCGGCGGCCTGAACCGGAGCCCCATCGACGGTCAGAACGTCATCGGCGGCGACCTTGACCGCCGGCGTGGTCACCAGCACCCCATTGAGAGCCACGCGTCCCGCCTCGATCAGCCGCTCGACCTCGCGTCGAGACGCCACGCCGGCGCGGGCCAACGCCTTGGCGATGCGCTCTCCGTCTTGACCTGGAGGGATGTCGCGGGTGTCTTGGGGATCGTGGACCATGATTTTCGCACCATGCGCATTGCGCTTGAAGCGGCGCAAGCCGCAGCCGACCGAGGCGAGACCCCGGTGGGGGCGGTTGTTGTCGATCCCACCACCGGCGAGGTGATCGCCACGGGGGGCAATAGCCCCATCGGTGATCACGATCCCACCGCCCATGCCGAGATCCTGGCCCTGCGGGCTGCGGCCCGGAAACTTGGCAACTACCGGCTGACCGGCCTGACCCTGGTGGTGACCCTCGAGCCCTGCGCCATGTGCGCCGGGGCGATCAGCCACGCACGGATAGGCCGCCTGGTGTTTGGGGCCGAGGATGCCAAGGGCGGTGCGGTGGTTCATGGCCCGCGATTCTTCCACCAACCGACCTGCCATTGGCGACCTGAGGTCACCGGGGGGGTCATGGCCGAGGAGAGCTCGATGATGCTGAAGGGTTTTTTTCAAGCAAGGCGGAGGCAGACAACATGATAGCCGCAATCCTGGCCGCCGCAGTGATCGCCAGATCCGCAGACCTGACGTGGATGGCCGGGTCCTGGTCCTCTGTCGAGAAAGGGATCACCACCCGCGAGACCTGGCTCGACCCTATGGACGGCACCATGAGCGGTGCGGGCCAAACAAATCAACCAGGTCGACCGGTCCGCTCTGAGTTCATGACCATCAGCATGACGCCCGCCGGCCTGACCTTTACGGCCTACCTTCAGGACCAGCCTCCCACCGCATTTGTCGCCGTCCCCAGCGCCCCCGACAGTTTGGTGTTCGAGAACCTGGCCCACAACTTCCCGCAGCGGGTCATGTACCGCCGCTGCGGGCTGGATCTCTGCGCGGGCATCGAAGGCGTGATCGGTGGCAAGCCGCAGTCCATGCACTGGACCTATCAGCGGGTCAGGTAGAGCCAGGCCCTACATCGGCGGTGCCTTGCCACCTTCGCCGGTGGACACGCCTGCCGTCATCAGGCCCTTGGCGGTGGTTTGGGCCACCAGGAACACCGAGGTGCCCGGCTTGATCATGGCGCGGTCGCCGCCAGTGATCTGGACGATGGGGACGTTCTTGGGCACCACGATCTTGCGGGTGCCATAGGAATAGGCGACCTCCAGCTCCTGGCCCTTCTTGCTGGCGGTGACCTTGCCAACGGTGCCATTGGTCATCATCGAGCCCTTCTTCAGGTCCCAGGCATAGTGACCCTCACCCATCTTCACGCCGGGTGGAAAGACGTGGACTTCCAGCGACTTTCCGCGACCGTCCTTCTGCGGCATCTCGGCGGTGCCGATGAAGCTGCCGGGCTGGATGGCGGCCATGGTGATCGGCTTCATCACCGAGACGCTCCAGGCGGGCGTCAGGCCCACGGTGGTCAGCTTGCCATCCTTGCCCTTGACCGTCAGGCTGTCGGACTTGGCCAACGTGACCACGCCTCGCACGATCTTAGGGGCGGTCTGGGCTAAGGCGGGGGCCGCCACCAGAAGCAGGGTCAGGGCTAGCGCCCCGGCAAGTCGGTTCATCAGAGGTCTCCTTGAGGGGTGATTTGGATCGACCATGCTTGCGTAGACGGTCGAGGTCGAGCCTTCCTTTGCGGCGCCTGGGGCGCTAAGGCCCAGCCATGCGCGTGGCAGCCCAACTCCGGACGTCCTGGCGGGAGCCAGGGTCGGTTCTCTCGGCCTTTGCCGATGAGCCTTGGGCGATCGGCTTTCTTTCTGGGGGACAAGGCCCGCGAGCCCGCTGGTCCTATCTGGCACGACGTCCAAGGGCGGTGCTGGAGGTCGGCGCGGGCGACGCGCGGGAACCGTTCCAGGCCCTTGCGGAGTTGCTAGGCCCGCGCGGCGAGACCTGGCCAGACGGTCCGCCATTTCAGGGCGGAATTGCGGGGCTGGCAGCCTATGGGCTGGGAAACAGGGTCGAGCCTCTGGGCCTGCCTGGGGACCCTGTTTGGCCAGACCTGGCCGTGGGTCTCTATGCCAGCGCGCTCTGTTTCGACCACCAGCAGCGGCAGGTGATCGCCCTGGGACGGGGCTTTGATGAGGGCGATAGCGAAGCCGCCGCCTTTGAGGCCATGAGCTGGCTGCAAGACCTGCCCCGACCGGCGCGAGTGGGGCCCCTGAGCCCCGGCCTGACGGGGTCTGACCCCCAGGCCTATGAGGTGGCGGTGGCCGACGTGGTCGCCCGCATCCGGGCTGGGGAGATCTTCCAGGCCAATATCGCGCGGACCTGGAGGGGTGAACTCGGGCCGGGGGTCACGCCCTTTGACCTGCTGGCGCGACTGGCCGATCAGAGCGCGGCGCCCTTTGGGGCCTATCTGCGGCTGCCGGGCCTGGCTGTTGTATCCAACTCGCCGGAGCGCTTTCTTCAGGTCGATCTGCAGGGCCGGGTCGAGACTAGACCGATCAAGGGCACCCGACCCCGAGGAGCCACGTTGGCCGACGACAGCGAACTGCGCACGCAATTGCTGGCCAGCGCCAAGGACCGCGCCGAGAACCTTATGATCGTGGACCTGATGCGCAATGACCTGTCCCGGGTCTGCACGCCCGGTAGCGTCAAGGTTCCGGAGCTTTGCTCGCTGGAGAGCTTTGCCAATGTCCATCACCTGGTCTCGGTGGTTCGGGGGCAGCTCCAGGTCGACAAGAGCGGGATAGACCTCCTGGCGGCCGCTTTTCCGCCCGGCTCAGTCACCGGGGCGCCGAAGGTTCAGGCCATGAGAGTCATTGCCGCCCTGGAGGCACCACGTGGGCCCTACTGCGGCTCGCTGTTCTGGGCCAGTGCTGACGGGGCCTTTGACTCCAGTGTGCTGATCCGGACCGCCGCCTGCGTGCAAACCGCCGGGGGCTGGCAGGTTGAAGCCCGAGCCGGGGCCGGGATCGTCGCCGACAGCGACCCGCGGGCTGAGCGCATGGAAACCGAAGACAAGGTCGCCGCCCTGCGCCGGGCCCTGGAGGGGATCATATGAGCGTGCCCAGCGACGACCGGGGGCTGCTGCTGGGAGATGGGCTATTTGAGACCCTGCTGGCGCGGGCGGGAGCCCTGGTTGCCCTTGAGGCGCACCTGGACCGGATGGCCGCCGGTTGCCAGGTGATGGGCCTGCCGCCGTTGGACCGGGATGAGGCGCGACAGTTGATGACGCAGGCACTGGCCGTGGCGGGGCTGACCGGGACCAGGGCAGCCGTGCGCCTGACCGTGACGGCGGGCTCCGGCGGACGGGGCCTGGAGCGCCCGGTGTCCCTGACCCCCCGGATGTTTGCGACAGCCACACCGGCGCCTCTACCCGCAGGCCCAGCCCGGTTGATGATCAGTGGGGTCACGCGCAATGCCGGGTCGCCGGCCAGCCGGTTGAAGACCCTGTCCTATCTGGACAATGTGCTGGCCCGCCGGGAGGCCCTGGCCCAGGGTGCCGACGAGGCGGTGATGTGTAACGGGCAGGGCCATCTCGCCGGGGCGGCAGCGGCCAATCTGTTCTGGATCCTGGACGGGGAGGTTCAGACCCCTGCCCTGTCCTGCGGGGTTCTGGCCGGGACAGTGCGGACCCGGGTGATGGACCATGTGGCGGTGGCCGAGGTGACGGTGGGGGCGGAGGTACTGGTGGCCGCCGAGGCCGTCTTCATCACCAACAGCTTGATCGGCGTGCGGGCCGTGGCCCGACTCGCGCACAAGGCCTATGCCCCCTCAGCGCGAGTTGCCGAGATCGCGGCCCTGTTCGGTTAGCTGTTGCTCCAGGTCACTTGGGCCGTCTTCCGGGGCTTCAGATAGTATTTCTGAGTGAAGGTCAGGGGGGTGGGAAGGCTCTTCTGGATAGGCGAGGTATAGACATAGGTGGCCTCCGCCAGGATCACGCTTTCATTGGCCGCGATGAGACCTGAGGGAAGATTGCTGACGGTGGTGGATGCCGCCATGCCGCCGGACGCCTTGGACCACATCACTTGGGAAACGCCCCCGGCATCCTTGCGGATGCTGGTGACCCGCATGGACAGAGTGGTGGTGGAGAAGGGGGCGACAATGGCCTTTCCGACATTGAAGATGTCGTTCATCTCGGTGCTGTTGACCTCGGTATCCTGGGCTACCAGGTCACCGATGGCCGAGGCGACGTGGCTGGCGCGCCGGTCGGCCATCATGCCTTGGGTCAGTTCGGCGATGCCGTAATAGATCAGGATCATCACCGGGGCGACGAAGGCGAATTCCACCGCCGCGGTGCCACGACGATCAGAGACCAGGCGTTTCAGCATTTGGCCCCTACGGGGGTTTGGGAGGAATAGGGCTCGTTTCGGAAGGTCGCCACGGTGGAGATCAGGCGTTTGTTGGAGCCGGTCCCCATATTGACCAGGGCCCCGTTCAACAGGGGCGTGAAGACATCCCACTGGTAGTAGGCCCGCACCAGAACGATGTCGCCAGGCGCACCGGTGGAAAAGCAGGTGGCCGCCGCAGCCGCCGGCGTGAAGGCGGTTCCCGCCACCGCACTGGACCCGCTGGCTCCAGTGAAGTTGGCGAAGGTTTGCACCGCCACCGTGAGCTTGCCGGTGCAGGGGCTGGAGAGCCAGGACATCTTGTTGCAGACCAGGGTCTTGAAGTCGCCCTTGGCGTTGGCGCTGCCGGTCTGGAAGGCACCCGTGCGGATTTCGCGGGCCGCGTTGTCGGTGGCGTTCTGCAGGGTCACCGAGACCATGAACACCATCACCAGCTCGATGATGCCAAACATCAGCACGCAGAAGGGCAAACCAATGATGGCAAACTCGATGGCGGTCGCCCCGCGGCGGGCGCGGACGAACCGGCCCAGCAATGCGGTCAGGCGGGAAGGGCGGGGTTGCATGGCGTCCTCGAGAGGCGTTCGAGCCTCAAGATAGCCGGTTCTGCTGAATCGAAGGTTTAAGGGGCCGCCGGAGCGCCTACGGCCGCGCGTCGGGCCTCGGCGGCGCGGGTGGCATAGCTGGTGAAGCCGATGGCGTAGCGGTTGTACTCGGTCTCGGTCTCCCCCGGCATGGGGGTGCGCTCACAGCGACCGGCGCAGCTATAGTTGGACACCTGGGGCGGGCCGCCGCCGACGCCTGGGCCACGGTAGACCGACACGCGGTTGGCTTCCGGCGCGGTGACCATGACCTGGCTGTCCAGAAGGGTGCGGCCCCGGGCGTCGATCACCAACAGATTGGTGAGGCCATAGGCGCGGCCCTGGAGGATCGCCGTGCGACTGTCGACCACCGTGACGTCGGCGATGGCGGCGTTTCCGATCAAGACGTCACGGGCACCAGGCGGCAGGCTGATGCGAACACCCTGGTCGATCGGGGCCGAAAGGGTCGCCGCCTGGGCGACCATGGCGCTGCTGAGGGTGGCCAGGACGGCGAGAGCGGCGAGTAGGTGGGGGCTGCGCATGGCGGGGTCCAAAAAAACCTGCGGCCCAAACTGGCGGTCAATGGTCAAGAAACGCTGAACGAAGGGCCGACTCACGCGCGCGCGAGAATCATTATGCAATTTGGCCATTCCTGGGGCTCGCGCGGCCCCATGGTTAATTGGTGTTTACAGTAAACAAAAGTAAACCATAGAAACATTCGACTGAATACTTCGTTGTTTACTCGCCCTTAAGCGCGGTCGGCGAAATTGATCCTGCAATTCGGGGCGAGCGGGTCGGTGACTTGGTCCCTCAAGCATCAACTGGTTCGCAAACTCCAAGGAGAACACCATGTCCAAGTTCGTCACGCGCTTCCTGAAGAACGAGTCCGGCGCCACCGCCATCGAGTATGGCCTGATCGCCGCCCTGATCGCCGTCGTGCTGATCACCGCCATGAACACCCTGTCGGGCAAGATCGCCGGCACCTTCACCAAAATCGGGAC
>JANPAO010000416.1:0-5960 GCA_031429955.1 Phenylobacterium sp.
TGACAGGGTAGGCAATCCAACAGCTCATTGGCGATCAACAGTGGGGCGCGCCGGCGGGCACCTCGGCCAGAGAGGTCGCCCAATTGGGCACCGGCCCCAGCCGGGCTTGTTGCAGGCCCCTCAGGGGCGGGGAGGTTTCCACCAGCCAGACCTCGGCCGCCGCCAGGAAGTCAGGCACCAGGCGTGCGGCCCTCAGCAGATCTTCCATCAAGGTGCCGTCGCCCGGACCCATTTCCACAAGCCTGACCGGGGCGGGGCGCCCCATGCGGAGCCAGGCCTCCACCGCCCAAAGTCCGATCAGTTCGCCAAACATCTGGCTTACCAAGGGGGCTGTGATGAAGTCACCGGCCGCACCCAGGGCGGGGCGGGTCGCGTAGTAGCCATCGAGGGGGTCGTGCAGGCAGGCGGTCATATACTGAGCCACACTGATCGGCCCGCTTTCGGCGATCTGGGCGATCAGCCGGTCAAGCAGGCCCATCGGTCTTGGTCTCGGTCGTTTCTGGCGGGGCGGTATCGACGGGGACGGTTTCTGACGAGGCCTCAGGCTCCGGGGCCGGCTCAGGCCCGGGATCTTGTTCCAGCGCGGCCTCAGGCCCCGACGCCAACTCGGGCAAGGGCTCTGCCATGCCGCGCCAGATCAGCCAGGCCCCGCCCACCACCATGGGGATCGACAGCATCATCCCCATGGTCAGGCCCAAGGGGTAGTCCGGCAGGTAGCTGTCAGGCTCCCGAACGTTTTCCAACAGGATGCGGCACAGACCGTAGCCCAGGAAGAACATGCCGGCCACCACGCCGCGCCGGTTGAGCAGGCCTGCTCGATGGGTGGCGATCCGCAGGATGATGAACAACAGTAGCCCCTCCAACAGGGCCTCATAGATCTGGCTCGGATGGCGCGGCAGCATGCCGGCGTCAGGGAAGACAACACCCCAGGGCAGGCTGGTGGGGCGGCCCCAGAGCTCGCCATTGATGAAGTTGGCGATCCGCACGAGGAAGATGCCGACCGGAGCTGCGGCGGTGATCAAGTCGCCGATCCGCAGGACGTCGAGCTTGCTGAACCGGGCAAAAAGCAGGGTCGCCGCCAAGACCCCCAGCACGCCGCCATGGAAGCTCATGCCGCCTTCCCAGGTCTTGAACAGCCGCAGGGGTTCGGTCCAGAGCAGGGTAGGGGTGTAGAAGAGGACATAGCCCAGCCGCCCGCCGACGATGATCCCCAGGGTGATCCAGAGGATCAGGTCGTCGATCTGCAGGGGTGTCGCGGCCGGTCCGCGAAGGGGCCAAAGGGACGGGGCCTTGACCATCTGGGTCATGTAGCGCCAGCCGACCAGAATGCCGACGACATAGCCCAGAGCATACCAGCGGATGGCAAAGGGACCGATGTGGATCAGGACGGGATCGATGTCCGGGAAGGGCAAGGCCTGAGGCTCCGAGAGAATGTCCTGGCGGTTTAGACCGAAACCCCGTGGCTTTCACCCCCTGCAATCCCATATAAGGCGGTATGCAGACCCAGAACCCCTTTCTCGACGAGATGGCCAAGCTGACTGGGGCGGCCATGGGCTTGGCCCAGACCGCTGGTGAAGAGGCCAAGGCCGCCTTCCGCGCCCAGGCCGATCGCATGGTGGCCGAGCTTGACCTGATCCGACGCGATGAGTTTGAGGCCCTGCGGGCTGAGATCACCGCCCTGCGCGCCGAGGTTGCTGCCCTCAAGGGGGTAGAGGCCCCGAAGAAGCCGGCCAAGAAGGCCTGATCTCGCCGCAGACCGACCTGAACACACGAATGTGGCTCGCCCACCGGAAGAAGCCGGTGACGCAGGAGCTGCGAACCAGATTAGTTTCAAGATCGCAGGCGATTCGGGGCTGCGTCAGCCGCCCAGGACGCCGTGCGCGAAAGGACCACGGGCCTTATGGACACGCCACTGTCTGACGACGACGTCCTGCTCGCCCACGACCCGCTCGATGTTGTCGAGCATGTGCTGCAAGCTGAGAACCTGCAATTTGACCGGACGGAAGAGGGTGATCTTGCCTTCAGTTTGGCGGGCGATTGGAAGGACTACGAACTGTGGTTCGCCTGGCGCCCCGAGGCTGACTGCCTGCAGCTCTGCCTGTCGGTGGACATCCAGGTTCGGGCCGAGCAGAGGGCGGCGGCCTTCGAGCTGATTTCGACGGTCAACCAGCGGGTCTGGCTAGGCCATTTCGAGGTCTGGGATGATGGAGAAATTGTCTTCCGTCATGCCATGGCTCTGATGACCGGCGAGCGCCCCACCCTGGCCCAGGCCGCTGCCATGATCGACGTGGCTATGGAGGGGGCTGATCGCTTCTATCCGGCCTTTGACTTCATGGCTCGCGGTGGCAAGTCGCCGGCCGAGGCCATTGCCGCCTGCATGTTCGATACCGTTGGTGAGGCCTAGGGCTTGAGTTTCGCCGCCAGGGACGGCGCGCGGTCAAAAACGCGTTGGGTCAGGGCTTCTCGCCGCGCCCAGAGCGACAGATACCAGTCGCGCCGTGTCGCTGCCTGATCGGCAAACATCCGCTCGGTGCGCACATAGTCCCAGGCCGCCCTGGCCATTGCCTGGCGCTTGTCGCCATTGCGCAGGGCGATCCGAAGTTGCCGGTCCCAATCCTTCAGGTCCTGAGCGATCAGTCCGGTCTCCCCGTCGCGAATGACGTCGGCGTAGACCGTGGGCGAGGCGATCGTCAGCAGCCCGCCCCGTGAGGCATCCAGGAACTTTGCATCGCTCTTGAAGGCTTCGCCACGTGTTCCCTGCAGCGGGGTCAGGCAGATGTCGCAGGCCGCCATTGCTTCCAGATAGGCCTCATAGGTCAGGGTTGGGTGAAAGGTTTTTCGCTTGGTGGGCAGGGCATCGAAGAAGGCGCGGTCGTGAACCACCACAAAGGCGGTGCGCGGGTTGTCCTTGATCACATTCTTCAGCGACGCGGCCACTGCGGCTGGGAAGGCCCCACGATTGACCGCGCCATAGAAGACGGTGGGACTGCCCCTCCGCTCAGGGAACGGGGGCAGGTCGAAGACGGCATTGGGAAAAACCACCACCTCGGGGTTCTCCGCAGAGATGGCCACCGCCAAGGCCGGCGTACTGGTCTGAACGCCGTGACAGTACCTGAACTTTCCCCAGTCGGTGGTGGCCTTGGCCCGGCCCTGTTGCTCCGCAATGAAGTCGGGGTGGTCATCCACCTCGATCACCACCAGCCAACCCTGGCGCATCATATTATTGAAGTCGGCCAGCAGCGCGTCTTCGGTAATGTAGAAGGGTCGCTGGAGCACCAGCACCCGAGGCTGGTCAGCCGGGGTCGATGGGATCGAGGCCGGCGGGAGTTGGAAGCTCACCTCAAGGGCGGGGTCGCGGGCCAGGGCCTCGCAGGGCAGCCGACCACGGATGTCCAACAGGGTGGCAGCCAGCGCGGCCACGTGCAGACGCAGCGGCAGGGCCTGTGTCTGGGCTACCTCCAAGGAATCCTCCTCCGTCGCGCACCGGCAAGACCAGCCTCATAGCAAACTTAACCCGTCCGGCAGGACCTATTGCGCAGCTTCATAGATCGCCCGACCGCCAACCACCTCAGGCATCCCGCCACGATCAGTGATCGACAGCTCGAACTGCAGTCCCTGGCGGATGCGTGCCATCCAGGTGCGGGACTCCGCCTCCCGCTCCGCCAGACTTGCGGTGTTCCGTCGGCTGGCGGGTAGGTGGATGGTCTGGACATTGAGCCGAGACCCGATGCTGATCGGCTCGAGAGCCAGGAACTTTCGCCACATGAACAGATCGGTCCAGATGTCCAATGGGGCCGGGGACCACCCCACCGGCAGACGGCGATAGGTCTCAAGACGATAGCCAGCGTCACTGGGGCCAAAGAAGTTGAACCTGCTCTCCATCATACGGGCGCGAACTTCGGGACTGTCCAGCCGGAAGGGCGAGCAGTTCACGGGCCGGGCGGGGTCAACCTGGATAGGCGTCAGGTTCCCGAACTCGACGGTGGCCAACAGTTGGGCCAACTCACGCAGGTGATGGATCAGCCAAAGATCATCATCGGCGATCTGGGCGATGAAGCGGCCTCGAGCCTTCTGCAGGACCAGGTCCCGGTGTGCTTCCCCGAGCCGCTCACCCTTGCCAAAGACCCAGGCGGTGATGCGAGGGTCACGATCGGCCCAGGCCTTGGCAGCCTCGACGGTGGCGTCCGGTACCCCGTCGCAAATGATGCACAGCTCCCAGTCCGTCTGGCTCTGAAGCCGAACCGATTCCACGGCATAGGGCAGCAGCACCGGCGGGCGATGGACGGGCAGGAGAATGGTGAACCGCGGCGTCATTGCGCGGCCAGGGCGGCCCGGCGGATGCCGTCCAGACTTGCGACGACGTCAGCGCCTGCGCGGGCGTTGGTGGGCGGCGGCGGGCCGCCCCTGAGGTGGTCCACAAAGGCGCGCAGTTCCTTGATCAGCGGCCATTCCATGTCGATGGGTCGGCGCTCCAGGCTATCCGGATCGTGCCGTTCGCCGGCCCTGGGTGCGCCACGAACCACAGAGATGTGGTCGGCCAGGGGGTCATCGAGCATGGCCAGTCCACCCTCAAATGCCACACGGACCCGCCGCTCGACGCCCGGCCAATGCGCGCCGACTTCCAGGTGGGCGAATGGGGCCTCGCCCAGGATGGCCGTCACCCCATGCATCTCCCCGCGGTGCATGAGGGCGCGGGCGGCAGCGACCGGAGGCAAGCCGCCCATGATCTCGCGGATTATGGTCAGGTCGTGAATGGCCAGTTCCCAGACCGCATCGGCCTCAGCCGCAGGCTTTCCCCACTGAAGGCGCCGGGTGTAGACTCCGTGAACGGGTCCAAGCTCACCTTGCTGAGCGATGGCTCGCAGGGCCTGGATGCCGCCGTGATAGGCCCACTTGTGCATCACGAAGAGGCGGTCTCCCAATGCCGCAGCCAACCTTTCGGCACCATTGACATCGAGAGCCAGCGGCTTTTCACAGAAGATGGGCCTGCCGCGTCGGGCCAGGGCCAGGATCACCTCCTCGTGCGACGGTGATGGTGTCGCGATCACATAGCCGTCGAGGCCCGAATCCAGGTTCTCGAGATTGCTCACGACCCTATGGGCACCATCGCATGGATAGCGCGAACCGGGGTCGGCCACCTCTACCACGCAGCCCAGCGCGAGAAGATCTCGCAGAATATTGCGCCCCCACCAGCCACAACCCACGAGACCGACTCTCAAGGGCATCGGTCTGCAAAGAGGGCCTGCAAGTCCGCAAAACTTGCCGCCTCCCGGTCTCGTGGTGACAGGATCGGGTCGGTGGTCGAGAAGATCAGCCCGTGTTCCTGATCATCCCATCGGCAGGCGAGATCGTCCTCGATGTCCCAACCATGGGTCATTCCGTAGACGAGGCTTCCCTCGGCGAGGCAGTGGAAGCCGTGCAGGACGCCCGGCGGGATGAAGAGGCTGGAGGCCTTGAGTTCCAACATGACGTGGAGGTCGAACGTTGGGCTGAGAGGCCGCAAATCCCTTAAGCCGAAGGCAAATTGGCCCGAATGCACAACCAGATAGTCACTGTGCTGGAGGTGCAGATGCATGCCGCGCAATGAGTTGGTGGTGCAGAGGGATGTGTTCCACTGGGTCAGTGAGACCCCCGGAAGCCAACCCTCCCGGTAGATTTCTGTCAGGACGCCGCGGGCATCCACATGGGGGCTCAGGTCACGCACCAAGACCCCATCGGGAAGGGCTTGCTCCGGCACCTGGGGCCAGTTGGGGGTCCGCGAAGCGTGCGGCATCGTCTGTTGTGACCATCTCGACTGTTGGAACCCCCCGTTGGTAACAGGCTGAGCCGTATCGATCCAGGGTCGCCCGCTGAATCTGCTTGGCTGACGCCGGCAACGTGACCGACTAGGGTGGTGTCCCCAAACGGTCGGAGCCCTCCATGACCCCCATCCTGATCCTGGGCGCAGGCCGCATGGGCGG
>JANPAO010000417.1:0-2313 GCA_031429955.1 Phenylobacterium sp.
CTGGACCCAGGTCGCCGGCTCCACCCTGGCCCCCGGTGCGCCCATCACTCTCCAGACCGTGAGTGGCGCGGGCCTAACCTTCACCCGGACGATTTCGGTCGATGACCGCTTCATGTTCACGGTCGCCGACACCGTGGCCAATGTCGGTGTCTCTCCGGTCACCTTGGCGCCTTACGGCTCGGTGCAGCGCCAGGGCCTGCCCGCAGACATCTGATCGAACTCCATCATTCATGAGGGCGCGGTGGGGTGGCTGGGCAAGGAACTGCGCCTCATCAAGTTCAAGAAGTGGAGCAAGGAGGGCGGCTCCCAGGTGGAAACCACCGGGGGCTGGGCCGGCATCACCGACAAATACTGGCTGGCAGCCCTGATCCCGGCCCAGGCCGAAAAGGTCCAGAGCCAGTTCCGGGTCACCAAGACCAATGGCGTCGAGATCTTCGAGGCCAACTATGTCGGTGCCGCCCGCGTCATCGCACCGGGCCGCCAGATCACCGAGACCCAACGCTTCTTCGCCGGAGCCAAGACTGTGCCGGTGCTCAAAGCCTATGAGACCGACCTGGGCATCCCCCACTTCGACCAGGCGGTGGACTGGGGCATGTTCTGGTTCTTCACCCGGCCCCTGTTCCAGTTCCTGGAATTCATCCACAGCCATGTCGGCAATTTCGGCATCGCCATCCTGCTGCTGACCGTGGCGGTCAAGGTGGTCTTCTTCCCGCTGGCCAATAAGAGCTACGAGTCCATCACCAAGATGAAGAAGCTGCAGCCCGAGATCGAGGCGCTGCGGGCCAAATACAAAGACGACGCTCCCAAACAGCAGACCGAGCTGATGGCCCTCTATCAGAAGGAGAAGATCAACCCGGTCACAGGCTGTCTCCCCATGCTGCTGCAGATCCCGGTCTTCTATGCTCTCTACAAGGTGCTGACCGTCACCATCGAGATGCGTCACGCCCCCTTCTTCGGTTGGATCCAGGACCTCTCGGCCCGCGACCCTTCGACCATGTGGAACCTGTTTGGCCTGATCCCCTGGAACCCGGCCAGCCTGCCCATGGTGGGCGGCCTGTTGGACACCACCCTGCACATCGGGGCGCTGGCGCTCGCCTATGGCGTGACCATGTGGCTCACCACCTCGATGAACCCGCCGGTGGGCGACCCGATCCAGCAGAAGATCTTCCAGTTCATGCCGATCATCTTCACCTTCATCATGGCCCCCTTCGCCGTGGGCCTGCTGATCTACTGGACCTGGTCCAACGTCCTGACCATCATCCAGCAGTACATCATCATGCGCCGCTTCAAGGTCGATAACCCCATAGACGACCTGATCGCCCGGTTCTCCGGCAAGCCCAAGGTTTCGGGGTGAACACCGACGGGACCTTCGACGAGGCGGAGATTGAGGCCGCGCGGATTCTGTTCGCCCGCCAGGCCAGCTTCATGATGGGCGCGGTGTCGGTGGACGGCCTGCCACCGTCGGACATGCCCGAGGTGGCCTTTGCTGGGCGCTCCAATGTCGGAAAGTCCTCGCTGATCAACGCCCTGGTGGGACACAAGAAACTGGCTAGGGCCTCCAACGAGCCCGGCCGCACCCGAGAGGTCAACTTCTTCGTCCTCAACGACGCCATCCGCCTGGTGGACCTGCCGGGCTATGGCTGGGCAAGGGCAGCCAAGGTCACGGTCAAGAAGTTCCAGAACCTGGGGCGCGACTATCTGCGCGGCCGGGCCAACCTCAAGCGCGCCTACCTGCTGATCGACGCCCGCCACGGCCTGAAGGATGTGGACGCCGAGCCCATGGACGCCTTTGACAAGGCCGCCGTCTCCTATCAGATCATCTTGACCAAGGCCGACAAGATCAAACCCGCCGAGGTCGCCGCCGAGGTGGAGCGCACGCTCAAGGCCATCGCCAAGCGCCCCGCCGCCTTCCCCCGCGTCCTGGCCACCTCCTCGGAAAAAGGCCTCGGCCTTCCCGAACTCCGCGCCGAGATCGCCGCGGCCTGCGAGGTTTCGCTGCTGGGCTGAGGCATCGTCCACCTTCCACCCTGAACGTCATCCTCGGGCCTCGTCCCGAGGATCCATGATCTCCGAGGGGCCCCAAGGATCAACAACGGCACCGCCGCACCCATCCCCCAAACACGGTGATCATGGGTCGTCGGGACGAGGCCCGACGAAGACGTTTAGGGGGAGGAGGACCGCAGGATAGATCTCCCCAGAGGGGCACGGCAGGGAATCGGGGTTAACACGAAGTTGAATTGAGTATTTGGAGCAGGAATTCAGGGCTCTATCCGGCGACTTTTCGTTTTGATTTCAAGCTTGCGCCGGCAGTGG
>JANPAO010000418.1:0-2173 GCA_031429955.1 Phenylobacterium sp.
CGTTCCACAATCGCCTGCGACGACGATCTGCTGAACACGAAGGGACTCGCCTTCAATCTCCACTTCGACCGCATGGGCGACGATGCTGCCCCAGCCAGAGAAGAGGGCAAGGCCAATGCCGTGACCCTCGGGTCGCGAGCGCTGCCACTCGATGCCAGAGGCCGCGGCTTCCAGCACTCGGCGGGCGCGGTGATTGTTGCCTAGCAAGCGAAGCCTGTAGCTGAGGGGGTCTACTCCGGCGGCCAGGGCGCACTCGTCGATGAAGCTCTCCTTGGCAAACACCGTGATGCAAGCGTCCACCGATCTCCACGCCCCGACGGGTACCCCCGTTGCGATCTGCTTTTGGGAGGCGGCAAAGGCGGCGATTGAATAGGGCGAGGGTCCGCTGCCGCCGAAGGCGACATCGTCGGTGGTCGCCCCGATTAGTTCCAGACTTTCGATCTCGCCGGTCGTCGCCAGTGCCGCGCGGTAGGACACCCGACCCGCCGGCCGGTAGAAGTCGTGTCCGAAGTCTTCCTCTCGTCGCCAGAGCAGTTGAACCGGTCCCTCCACAGCCTGGGCGACCAGGGCGGCTTGCACCGCGAAGTCTGCCTTGAGCCTTCGTCCAAATCCGCCGCCCATCAGGGTTGTATGCACCGCAACCTCAGAAAGCGGACGGTTGAGGGCGGTAGCCACCTCGCGGCGGACGACCGTCTGGGCTTGGGTTGGAGCCCAGACTTGGACGTCTTCCTTGGTCACCCATGCCGTTGCGTTCATCGGCTCCAGGGTCGCGTGGGCCAGGTAGGGCAGTTGGTAGCTGGCCTCCACCCTGCGTGGCGCGCGCGCATAGCTCTCACGCAGGCGTTCTCGAAATACCTTGGCGTCCCCGTCTCCGGCCTTCCGGATCAGGGAGTCATCGGCATCCTGGGCGGTCTCCAGCCGACGGGCGACGTCCTGGCTATCGGTGCGCGAGGTTGGAAGCGCCCATTCCGGAGCCAGGGCTGCGCAGGCATTGAACGCCGTCCAGGTGTCAGAGGCGATCACCGCGACGGCGTTCTTCAGTGAGACGACCTTCGTGGCGCCCAAAGCCAGGGCCGGGCCGGGGTCAACGCTGGCTAGCGTGCCGGCATGGACCGGGCATTGCCTGAGCGTCGCGAACTTCATCCCCGGCAGTCGGACGTCAATGCCGTAGACCGCCGATCCATCCACCTTGGAGGCTATGTTCTTCGGCTTCATCGGCTGACCGACATAGCGGCGCTGGGCAGCCTGTTTCAGTGGCGGGTCGCTGATTTGTAGGACGGCGGCGGCAGCGGACGCCAGGTCTCCATATCCCAGAACTCGACCCGACTTTGGGTGATGCACCTTGCCAAGACGGGCCTCGCACGCCTCGGTCGGCACCCCCCAGCTTGCCGCGGCTACGGCCGTCAACTGCGCGCGAACGGCGGCACCCGCGCGACGCAAGAGCTCATATCGCGGGGCGATGGAACTGCTTCCCCCGGTATAGAGCTCGCCATCGAGTTGGTAGGGTTGCGCGTCAGGGGCCAAGGTGATGGAGACTCGATCCCAGGCGACGTCGAGTTCATCTGCAAGAATTTGAGCCTGACCCGTCTGGGCACCCTGACCCATGTCACTTGCGGTAACCGTCAACTGCACACCGCCGTCAGGACCAATGCGAATCCAGGGAAAGGCGGTAGTGGCTTCGGAGTTGGCCGCCGACGCGGGGAGGGCCACCAGCAGGGCACCGCCCACCGTCCAGGTGAAGAATTCACGTCGATCCATGACAGTCGCCCCTAGGAACTCTGCCCAAAGCCTAGCGTGCGCTCGCGCGAATTCGCCATTACAACGCCTTAATGAACGACGGCTGGACCCATCACGCCAAGGTGCGCGCCCGCGAGAGCGACGGGTTAATGGAGGTGGTGGTAGATGGGCTCAGCACCCAGGCCAAGGTCTACAAGCCGCTGATCTATGAGTTCTTCCGCAAGGCTTGGCGTGGATCACGGCCAAGTTGGGGGGAGTTTTCGGTCGATATTGTCATGGAATCGAAGGGTGTTATCGAAGATTGGGGCTGGTCGGTGGAGGTGAGCATACCCTTTAAGTCTCTCCGGTACACGGCCGGTAAAGGCAAACTTTGGGGCTTTAACGTCGCCCGCAACATTGACCGGTTTAATGATGAATTCACCCAATGGCTGCCTGA
>JANPAO010000419.1:0-1848 GCA_031429955.1 Phenylobacterium sp.
AGACCCTCACCATCCCCGCCGACCTGACCGATCCGGCAGCACCTGGGGCGATCCTTGATCACCTCACTGTCCACGGCCGGGTGGTGGATGCCCTGGTCAACAATGCCGGTTACGGCCAGCCTGGAACCTTTGCCGAGACCGGTTGGCAACAGCAGCAGGCGGTGATCCAGGTCATGCTGAAAGCCCCCACCGAGTTGGCCCATCGGGTCCTGGGGGGTATGATCGACCGGCGATTTGGCCGCATCATCAATGTGGCCTCCCTGGCTGGCCTGATCCCTGGCTCGGCGGGTCACACCCTCTACGGTGCCACCAAGAGCTATCTGGTGAAGTTTTCCCAGAGCCTGCACCTGGAAAACCTGGCCACCGGCGTCCACGTCAGCGCCCTGTGCCCGGGCTTTACCTATTCGGAGTTCCACGACGCCAACGGCACCCGCGACCAGATCAGCGCCTCGACCCCGCCCTGGCTGTGGATGGGGGCCGATGAGGTGGCGGCCTCGGGCTATGAAGCCGCCGAAGCCAACCGCGCCGTGGCGGTGCCCGGCGCCCCAAACAAGGCCATTGCCGGCCTGGCAAAACTGATTCCCGACGATTGGGCCCTGGCCCTTATGGCCTGGCAGGGGCCCCGGTTCCGAAAGGTCTGAAGCGCGCGCGAGGCTCAGCGCGCCGCGTAGGGTGCCGATGCCTTGCGCAGGATGACATCGTGGGTCGAATCGGCGATGCCGATCATCACAAACTGGACCGCCAGCGCACAGAGGATCAGCCCCAGCACCCGAACCACGATCAGCAGCCCGATCTTGCCCAGCAGTCGGGTGATCAACGGACTGGCCCAGAAGGCCAGCATGGTGGAGAGCGCGGTGGCCGCGATCACCCCGACGCCCACAGCGGCCCCGGCCAGGCCAAAGCGTTTGGCCTCGCTGGCATAGATGATGACCGTGGAGATGGCGCCTGGCCCGATCAGCAGCGGCATGGTGAAGGGCACGATCATGCCCTCGAACCGCTTGCGCGCATGGGCCCGGCCCTCGCCCTGGGCTGAGTCGGTGGCAGGCTGGCCGACCCCAGACTCGCCCCGCACCATGTCTAGCCCCATCAGGAACAGGATAATGCCGCCGGCCATCCGGAAGGCCGGCAGGGAGATGCCGAAGAAGGCCAGCAGGGACAGGCCTGAGAAGTAGAAAAACGTCAGGAAAAATAGGATGAACAGCCCGATATAGGCCGCGATCAGCCGCGCATCCTTGCTCTTCACCCCAAGCGTGGCGGCGGCAAACAAGGGAACCGTCCCGATCGGATCGATCAGGGCGAACAGGGCGACGAAAAAGTTGACCGCAAAGTCTGCCGGGCTCATTGCGATGTCTTAGCCCATTTCGTCCGCCGCGCCGACCTCTCTTGGGAGGTCTGTGCGCCTGCCTGGAGCAAGACCGTGTCCGACATCCAGACGCTGATCAAGGCCGATCCCCGCCTGATCGTGCCCCTCGACCTGCCGACGACCGAGGCCGCCCGCGATGTGGTGCAGGCCCTGGGCGACGCCGTGAGCTTCTACAAGGTGGGGCTGGAGCTGTTTGCGACCGGTGGCGGCATGGACTTGGCTGCCGACTTGAAGCGCCAGGGCAAGCAGGTGTTTTTGGACTGGAAACTGCAC
This sequence comes from Phenylobacterium sp., assembly GCA_031429955.1. Classification (GTDB taxonomy): domain Bacteria; phylum Pseudomonadota; class Alphaproteobacteria; order Caulobacterales; family Caulobacteraceae; genus Phenylobacterium. The sequence continues at coordinate 1,637 of JANPAO010000419.1, forward strand.
GACATCGGCACAACGGTGCAGAGGGCCGCTGCCGTTCTGGCCGACAGCGGCTGTGACTTCCTCACCGTCCACGGCGAGCCCCAGGTGATGGAGGCCGCCGTGCGCGGCAAGGGCCGCTCCAACCTCAAGGTCCTGGCGGTGACGGTGCTCACCAGCCTGTCGGACGCCGACCTGATCGAGATGGGCTTCTCCGAGACCGCCCGGTCCCTGGT
>JANPAO010000420.1:0-4523 GCA_031429955.1 Phenylobacterium sp.
CTTTGTGGAGGCCCCGCGCACCATTGCCGAGATGGAAAAGGTGGTGGCGAGCCTGGGAACCACACCGCTGATTGCCAATATGGTGGAAGGCGGCCACACCCCGATCCTGACCTTGAGCCAACTCTCAGCCCTTGGGTTCCGGCTGGTGATCTCGCCCGGAGCCCTGGTGCGCGCCCTGACCCCGACGGCTGAGGCCTTCCTGGCCAGCCTGAAGCAACATGGCAGCACCCAACCCTTCACCGACCGCATGCTGGACCTGACCGGCGTCAATGCCCGAGTCGGCCTGGACGAGATGGTCCAGCTGGGGGCGACCTACGAACCCCAGCCCAAGGTCGCCGCCGAATAATGCAGGCCGATCCCAACCTCTACGATCACTGGCCCTACCGCGACCGACCCAAGATCGTCTGGCCCGGTGGCAAGAAGCTGGCCTTCTGGCTGGCCCCTAATATCGAGTTCTACGAGTTCGACCCCCCCACCAATCCGCAACGCCCGGGCTGGCCAAAGCCCGCTCCCGACGTGGTGGGCTATTCGCAGCGCGACTGGGGTAACCGGATCGGCCACTGGCGGCTGATGGACCTGTTCGACAAGTATGGGGTCCGGGGTTCGGTCTCGCTGTCAGTGGCCTTGATCGACCACCACCCGGAGGTCATCGAGGCCTGCGTGGCGCGGAACTGGGAGTTCTTCAGCCACGGCATCTACAACACCCGTTATTCCTACGGCATGGACGAGGACCAGGAGCGGGCCGTCCTGCGAGACTCCATCGCCAGTGTCGAGCGCGCCACCGGCCAGCGGATCCGAGGCTACCTAGCCCCGGCCCTGACCCACACCGAGAAAACCTTCGACCTGATTGCCGAGCAGGACTTCTGGTACAGTTGCGACCTGTTCCAGGATGATCAGCCCCAGCCCATCAAGACCAAGACCGGGCGTCTGGTCTCCATGCCCTACTCGCTGGAGGTCAATGACGTCATCACCTACGGCCAGTTGGCCATGACCCCAGACCGCTACGCCGACGTGCTCAAGCGTCACTTCGATCAACTGCTGGAGGAGGGCGAGAAGAGCGGCACGGTGATGTGCATTCCCCTCCATGCCTATCTGGTGAGCCAGCCCCACCGGATCGCCGCCTTCGAGCAGGCGCTGAAGCATATCACCGCCCATGCCGATGATGTCTGGTTTGCCACGGGCACCGAGATCGCCGGCCACTACCGGGACCACTGCTGGGATCAGACCTTGGCCGACATCCAGGCGCGCGGCTTGGCCACCGGCGGAACCGGGTTTGCCCCATGAGCCTGCCGCCCGACTATCTGACCTATCCCAAGCGCGGCTACGGCATGGATCAGGACCGCTATGCCTGGCGTCCGGCGACGGTGCGGCCGACCATTGCCTGGCCGGGAGGGGCGGCCGTGGCGACCATGATCGTGGTGCCCATCGAGCATCACCCGCTTAACCCCACCGGTAAGCCGTTCAAGCATCCCGGAGCCATGGTCACCCCCTATCCGGACCTGCGCCACTATACGACCCGGGACTATGGCAACCGGGTGGGAGTCTACCGGATCTTGGAGGCGCTACGGCACCACGGTCAGAGGGCCACCTTCCCGATCAATGCCCAGGCTCTGGAGCGGCTGGCCCCCCTGGTGGCGACCATACAGGCTGAGGGTCACGAGATCGCCGCCTACGGTCTTTCCACTGACCACATCCACTGGGGCGGCCTGGAGCGGGACACCGAGGCGGCCTGGATCGCCGAAACTCGGGCGCGTTTCGCCAAGGCCGGCTTAAGCCCGAGGGTCTGGATGAGTCCCGCGCGGCAACAGTCCTTCGCCACCCTGGATCTGGTCGCAGAGGCCGGGTTCGACCTCTGCCTGGATTGGGAGTCCGATGAGGTTCCCTGGGCTCTGACAACCACCACCACTCCGGTGACCGGCCTGCCGCTCTCCAATGAACTGGATGACCGCACCCTGCTGATCGACCGCCGCCAGACAGAGGCGCAATGGGCCGATCAGATCCTCTCGGCGGTGAGCTATCTGCGAGGTGACGCCGACGCCTGCGGCGGGCGCATGCTGGGCTTTACCCTGACCCCCTATGTCACCGGCCAACCGTTCCGAATTCACGACCTGCGGCGACTGCTGGCCGGATTGTCGGGCAACCCGGCGGTCTGGTCTGCGACCGCGAGTGCGATTGCAGACCAGGCTCAGACCTCAGCGTGATGTGGTCATCCCGTCGAGCACTTCATTGAGCTCAACATAGTTGCCGTCGGGATCGTAGAAGGCCGAGAACATGACATTGATCACGCCCTTGCCCGAATAGGCCGGGTAACTGGTGGGGTGGGGGGCTTCGTCAACCTTGACCCCCATGGCCTTGGCCTTGTCGAACTTGGCCTGCAGGCCCTTGGTGTTGAACACCAGCACGATGTCGCCAGGATCCAGGGTGTCGGTGGTCTTTGCAGGTCGCGGCGTGCGCACCGGTTTGACGTATTCCATCAGGCCCAGCATGCCGATGTAGTCGTCATTGGCCCTCAGAAAGACCAAGCGCAGCGATCGCTCGGCGCTGGCGTCGTCCTTGGCCTCCCGAGGCGTGCGGATCATCTTGTCATAGGAGACGCTCATCCCCAGGGCGTCGCGATAGAACTTGAGGGACGCCTCCATATCGGCCACCACCAGGGTGGTGCGGCGCAGGTCGACCTGGACCTGATCGGCGGTGGGAACGGGAGCCGCCACGGCCGGAAGTCCAAGGCTGAGGGCCGCAGCGAGGGCGAGGATCAGGGAACGCATCAGTGTTTCTCCAGCCATTGGACGACCTCTGCCACTGACACCACGTCAGCGTATTTGAGTTGCAGGTCGGTGAGGTTTGCGAAGTGGTAGCTCTCGTGCTTGTCGGCCACGCACTCTTCCGGGACGATGGTGCGGTAACCGCGGGACAGGCTCTCGACGGCGGTGGCGCGCATGCAGCCGCTGGTGGAACCACCGGTCAGGACCACGGTGTCGATCTTTTTCCACACCAGGTAGCTGGCCAGCGGGCTCTCGAAAAAGGCACTGGGCATGCGCTTGGTATAGACCAGATCGTCGGGAGCGATCTCGCAGCGCGGGTCAAAGGCGTGGCGGTCTGAGTCGTATTTGATGTTCTGCAAGCTGTCGGGGGTGTCGGTGCGGGTCCCCCAGATCCCGGCGTCGCCAGCATCATCCTTATAGGCCACCCGGCTCCAGATCACCGGCATGTCCTTGGCCCGCGCCAGGGCCGAGATGGCGTTCACATGGGCGATCTGATCGGGATCGGTGACATAGGCCGTCTTGGGAAACAGGTCAGGCCGGGTATAGGCCTGCTGGAAGTCGATATTCACCACGGCCAGCCGCTCTCCAAACCCGAACCGGGCGCGGGCGGGGTTGGCCTTGACCTCTTCATAGAGCTGGCGGGCCGTCTTGTCTGACGCGACCATGGTCGGCTCGAACCGCAGTTTCATGTCTCAAAGTCCTCAGCGGCGGCCCCTGTGCCTACCTGGCAGGCAGGATGTGCCTTCTTGGCATCAGTTCCGGAACAACGGTCAACGCCTGTTCGACACGAAGTTGTCCGGACCAATATATGGTATAAACATATATCATTCGCTCAACAGGCCAATGGCCGGGCGTCAGGTTTCATGTCGGGAAATAGGCCCATGATGAATTTCCGTCGATCACTGCTGGTTACCGCGTCCGTTGCGTCGCTCTCCGCCATCGGCGCGCCTGCCGTCGCCCAGGGCGTCGGCACGGTTGAAGAGGTGGTGGTCACCGCCCAGCGCCGCAGCCAGAATCTGCAGGACGTGCCCCTGGCGGTCAGCGCCTTCGGGGCCCGCGAGATGGAGGCCGCGCAGATCGACGACACCGCCGATCTGGTGCGCTTTACCCCCAGCGTCACCGGAGGTCTGAACACCGGCACCGGCTCGGCCCTCTCCTTCTATATTCGTGGCCTGGGGTCCACCGAGCAGATCGCCACCTTCGACGTGCCGGTCGCCACCTATGTCGACGAAATCTACTACGCCCGCCAGAGCGCCAATGCCGTGTCCCTGTTTGACATCGAGCGGGTCGAGGTGCTGCGCGGACCCCAGGGGACCCTGTTTGGGCGCAACACCACCGGCGGCGCGGTCTCCATCACCACCCGCAAGCCCGCCACCGACTTCGGCTTCTTCGTCGAAGGCGCCTATGGCAGCTTCAGCCGCAGCCAGATCCGCGCCTCGGTGGACCTGCCGCTCACCGACAAGATCCTCACCAAGGTCTCGGCTTTCTCGGCCGAGGACGAGGGCTATGCCCGCAGCGCCACCACTGGCGAGAAGCTGAATGGCGAAGACTCCTGGGGGGTCCGCGCTGCGGTCACCTTCCTGCCCACCGAGGCCCTGACCTGGGATCTGTCGGTGGACTATATCGACCAGTCCAAGATCACCCTGGGCTCCAGCCCGGTGGACCCAGACTATCTGGTCCGCAGTGGTCTGCGCAGCACCGAGTGCGACGACAACATCATCAACACCTACCTGACCCACAGCCGGGGCAACTGCGCCCGGG
>JANPAO010000421.1:0-2688 GCA_031429955.1 Phenylobacterium sp.
GTCCCGTCGAGGATGGGATGTCGGCGCTGATCTGCGCCCAGTTGCTCTATCTTGAGGCCGAAAATCCAAAGAAAGAGATCCAGATGTACATCAACTCGCCGGGCGGCGTGGTGACCTCGGGTCTTGCGATCTACGACACCATGCAATACATCAAAAGCCCAGTAGTCACCCTGTGCATGGGGATGGCCGCCTCCATGGGCTCCTTCCTGCTGATGGCCGGCGCGCCGGGTCAACGGATCTCCCTGCCTAATGCCCGCATCATGGTCCACCAGCCGTCCGGCGGCTACTCTGGCAAGGCCTCGGATATCGAGCGCCACGCCGAGGACATCATCAAGACCAAGCGCCGCCTGAACGAAATCTATGCCAAACACACCGGACGGTCCTACGAAGAGGTCGAGGAAAAGCTCGACCGGGATACCTTCATGACCGCGGACGAGGCCAAGGAGTGGGGGCTGATCGATCTGGTCCAGGCCAACCGCGCAGAGGACTAGGGACTTCGGCTAGGTGGCGAGCCTCTCACGGGTCGCCGCCAATAAGCTTTCAGCGCTCACGGAGACCTCAAAGCGGTCGAAGCGCTGGCCTTCCGAATCCCGCAGGTCAGCGAACAACCCCTTTTGATCTTCGTGAAAATGCAGGAAGGCGCGGGACTTTCGATAGAAGACGCCCCGGCCTTTTTCCGTCAGGCCGGGCAGGGCGCGTAATGCCGCCAGGGTCGGCTCAAGTTGATCGAGGGCGGCCTGACCTGCGTGTTTCACGGGCGTCTCAGGGTTTTTCCTTGAACTCACGATAGCCCCGGTACTCCGCAATCTTCAACATGTCCCGGTCGCCACTGGTATCTCCGTAGGCCGCCTTGAGGGTGAGATCAGACCCAAAGGCTTCTCGCAGGCGCCGGACCTTCTCAGGGCCCCGGCAGTTGGAACCCACGAACCCGCCGGTCACCCGGTCATGGGCGTCGAAAGCCAGTTCTGTCGCCAGCAGGGCATCGGCTCCGAGCCCCCGTGCAAAGGGAGCCACGATCGTATGGGGCGAGGCGGTCACGATCACCAGCTTGGAATGCCGCTGGCGCCAGCGCCGCCAGGTCAGCAGCGCGTCGGGCCGCAACAGGTTTGGCGCGGCTTCCTCAGCAAAGGCTCGGGCCTGCGCTTCCAGATCCTCTCGGCTTGTGCCACGCAGGAACTCCCGCACAGCTGCGGCCTTCATGCGTCCCCGATTGCGGTGACCAAGATAGCCCAGGGCTGAGGGGACCAGCCGAACCATGCCGCCGATATAGCGGCCCTGATCCACTCGCCACTTGAGGAACTCGGTGAAACTGTCGCGCACGGTCAGGGTGCCATCGAAGTCGAAGGCCACCACCCCGGCATCCTCCAACTCGTCGTTCAGGAAGTCTTGTGAGGGCGTCCCATTGCCTTTCAGTGTCCGTTTGGCCATCGCCTCCCCTTCGCGCCCGCATGGGGCCTCAACGATGCGAGACATTCGGCGGTCGCGGCAGCGGGCTTGGGGGGAGGCGCTCGCCAAGAGCCGGGGCCGATCACTTGTCCCGTTGTGGCTCGTACCCATCTAGAGATTCGAGCCTGTCCGCCATCGGACCCCCAGTGATCCAAAATGTCACGTCCTTGTCCTAAGGCTTGTGATCCTTGGACGGATCGGGGAATGTCAAGGTTTAGACAACCTGCGGCGCGTATCCTGCGCAGATGGCGTCAGGAGACGCCTCTGGGGCGGACGTTTCGGCAAGCAGCCGGTCGTCGAGAGAGTGAGAAACGACCATGACCAAGGCCGCCAGCGGGGACTCCAAGAGCACGCTCTATTGCTCATTCTGCGGCAAGAGCCAGCACGAGGTTCGCAAGCTTATCGCGGGCCCGACTGTGTTCATCTGCGATGAGTGCGTAGAACTTTGCATGGACATCATTCGGGAGGAGCACAAGATCTCCTTCGTGAAATCTAAGGATGGTGTGCCGACGCCCAAGGAAATACGTGAGGTTCTCGACGATTACGTGATCGGGCAGGATCACGCCAAGAAGGTGCTCGCCGTTGCGGTGCACAATCACTACAAGCGCCTAAACCACGCCTCGAAGAATAACGACGTTGAGCTGGGCAAGGCCAATATCCTGCTGATCGGTCCGACCGGGACCGGCAAGACCCTATTGGCCCAAACCCTGGCCCGAATCATCGACGTGCCCTTCACCGTTGCCGACGCCACAACCCTCACCGAGGCCGGCTATGTCGGGGAAGATGTCGAAAACATCATTCTGAAATTGCTTCAGGCCGCCGACTACAATGTCGAGCGGGCCCAGCGCGGCATCGTCTATATCGACGAGGTCGATAAGATCAGCCGCAAGTCTGACAATCCCTCCATCACCCGCGACGTATCGGGGGAGGGGGTGCAGCAAGCCCTGCTGAAGATCATGGAAGGCACTGTGGCCTCGGTGCCGCCCCAGGGCGGGCGCAAGCATCCACAGCAGGAATTCCTGCAGGTCGACACCACCAACATCCTGTTCATCTGCGGCGGAGCCTTTGCCGGCCTGGAGAAGATCATCTCCGCCCGGGGTCAGGGCACCTCCATCGGTTTCGGCGCCAAGGTCTCGGACCCGGACGACCGCCGCACCGGTCAGATCTTCCGACAGGTGGAGCCCGATGATTTGTTGCGGTTTGGCCTGATCCCGGAGTTCGTCGGCCGTCTGCCGGTGATTG
>JANPAO010000422.1:0-2540 GCA_031429955.1 Phenylobacterium sp.
CCTGACCGCAGAGATGATTTCCACCAGCGTCCGCAATGGCCTGGCCAAGACCGGGGCGGGCTATTTTGATGTCCTGATGATGGACGAGGCCGCCTTCGACACCCTGGCACCCGACGCCCAGGGTTATCTGGCGGACCTGCGGGCGGCGGGCCTGGTGCTTCAGGTCGGTGTGGTGGGCGATGGTCCCAGCATCGACACCTGTATCGCCAGTGGCACCTTCGACGTCCTGGCCACCCCCTTCAGCCTGACCTCCGACTGGCGAGCCCGCCGACGGATCAAGGATGCGTCGGCCCGCGACATGACCATGATCGCCTACGACCCCTTCCCTGGAGCGCTGTGCCGACCCGGTGGCGGCGGCAGTCTGGCCAAGACCAGCCTGTTTCGCCGAAATGAACCCCTTGAGGGAGCTGGCACCTACGCCTTTCTGCACCAGACCCCCGGCTGGTCCGCCGAGGAGCTCTGCCTGGCCTATGCCCTGACCGAACCGGCCTTTGCCTCGGTTCAGGTGGAACAGTTCCGCGCCGACGCCATCGAGCGCCTGGCCACGATCACCGACAAAGACCTCCCCACCGGCGTCGCCGCCCAAATCGAAATGGCCCGCTTCAGCGCCGACACCGGAGAACAGCGGCGGGCCTGAGCGCCCCGGCTGGTGCCGTCTACCTGAGTTTGGACCGCTTGGTGGATCCGTTGAAGCTGGGCCTGGACGAGGGCATAGTACCCTTCAATTCGAAGGGTGTTTGAGTCGATGTCGCGCACGTCGTGGCCGACCGCAGCGATGACGCGACGCGGAGCCTTGGTCTTGGCTGCTACGGGCGTGGTCGCCTGCACGCCCCGGGGCTCGACACGCACCATCAGATTGATCATCGGAACCGCCCCGGGTGGCGGCAACGACATCTTCTGTCGCCTCTTGGCCCAGCATCTTCGGCAGATTTTGGGCAGGCCGGTACAGGTGGAGAATGAGGGGCGCGCCAGCGGCAGGTTGGCGGCAAGCCGGCTCATGAGCATGCCTAGGGATGGCAGTGTCATAGGCTTCCTGCCTGCACCTCTGATTTACGAGAACCTGCTGTCTGGATCGGGGGCCGCGACCGACCTCACGCGGTTCTCCTGGCTGGGCAGTATCGGCACCGACCGCCGGATCCTGGTGGTCAACCGACAAAGCGGCATCATCTCCTTCGCGGACATGCTGGCCCGGTCAAGGCCAACCATACTTGCCGCCTCCTCGGCCACCAGCGCCAGCTACGTTGAGCCCCTGATCATCAATCACCTCACCGGCGCGAACTTGAAGCCCGTCCCTGGGTATTCCGGTGGAGCCCGCACCTTGGCGGTGGTGTCTGGCGAGGCCGATGGGGTCGTGGGAGGTCAGGACAGTCTCACTCGACTGCTGGAGACCCCAGGCACCCGCAGGATCCTGAGACTGAATGACCCGTCGGGGCCTGACAGTTCTGACGTACCGAATCTGGCCGACTTGGCACGGGGTCCAGACCGCATCCCCCTGCTTGGTTTGATCTCGGCATGCGCCAGCCTGGGTCGGATGTTTGCCCTGCCGCCCGGGGCCTCACCGGCGGTCCTCGCCAGATGGCGAGGCCTGCTGGATCGGGTTGTCGCCGATCCTAGCTTTCGGCAGGCGGCCACCGACCAGGGGTTCACCCTCGAGAGGCTCTCGGGCGCGGGTGTCAGTCAGGCCCTTGCGGGACTCTTTGACACATCATCCGCCGTGACCCCCGCCCTTCGCAGAGCGCTGGGCACCACGGCTCGCTGATGCCCGACATCCTGACGGCCCTCGGCGGTTTGGTAGCGACACCGGCCATGCTTGGTGCTTTGCTGACGGGCACCTTGGCGGGACTACTCGCTGGACTGACCCCGGGGGTAAGCGGGCGTTCCGGGCTCATGCTCATGGTGCCCGTCGCCATTGGCTTTGGCCCCACAGCAGGGGCGGTCTGCCTCATCGCCTTCCACTCGGTAGTTCACACCTCTGGCTCGATCCCGGCCATACTCATGGGTGCGCCGACCTCGGCCTCGGAGGCCGCGACTGCGATCGACGGCTATGCGATGGCCCGGCGAGGGCAGGCCGCCCGAGCCATCGGTGCCACCCTCATGGCCTCTGCTTTCGGCGGGCTGGTGGGCGCGATATCCCTTTTCCTCGCGGTTTCGCCAGCGCTGGCTCTCATCGGCCATGTGGGAGCTCCCGAAATCACCGCCCTGTCGTCAGTGGGCCTGCTGTCCATTGCCGCCCTCTCCGGGGGCCGACTGTCGGCGGGCCTGATGACCACAGCCCTGGGGCTGCTGGTAGCTTCCGTCGGCATCGACCCATTTTCCAGCGCACCGCGTTTCACCTTTGGTCTGCTCACTCTGTGGGATGGCGTCAGCCCGGCGGCTCTGGTCACCGGTCTGCTAGTGATCCCCGATCTAACGGTTCGGTCCACTGCCGAATCAACTCCTCAGACTTCGGCGACTCGATTGCGAGACGTCGTAGCCGGCGGCATGGAGGTGCTTCAGCACCGATGGCTGCTCTTGCGCGGTGCCCTGATCGGCGTGGTGGT
>JANPAO010000423.1:0-3345 GCA_031429955.1 Phenylobacterium sp.
GGTGAGCATGCTCCAGCACATGGTTGGAGGGGGCGTTGAAGATCGCTCCGCGCCAGAAGGCGTTGCGCTCCTCGCCCACAAAGGCCTCGACGAAGACGTAGCCGGCCGCCACAGCACCAACCGCCAAAGCGATCAGCGGGACCAGCATCGCCAGGGGGCTCTCGTGAGGCTTGTGCGCGCCATGGCCATGCTCGTCCCCGTGGGCCGCGTGGCCATGATCCTCGGCGTGCTCCCACTTGGCCGTCCCGTGGAAGGTCATGAAGGACAGACGCCAGGAGTAGAAGGCCGTCAGGCCCGCAGCGCTGAGGCTGACCAGGAAGGCGAAGAAGGCCACCGGGTTGTCCTGGCCGGCGGCGAAGGCCGACTCGATAATGGTGTCCTTGGAGTAGAAACCCGCGAAACCCAGATCGATACCCGGAATGCCAAAGCCGGTGATGGCCAGGGTGCCGATGGTCATGACGGCGTAGGTCACCGGCAGATACTTCCACAATCCCCCCATCTTCCGCATGTCCTGCTCGTGGTGCATGCCGTGGATCACCGAGCCCGCACCCAGGAACAGCAGCGCCTTGAAGAAGGCGTGGGTGAAGAGGTGGAACATGGCGGCCTGATAGGCCCCCACGCCGGCGGCGAAGAACATGTAACCGAGTTGCGAGCAGGTGGAGTAGGCAATGACCCGCTTGATGTCGTTCTGGGCCAGGCCCACCGTGGCCGCAAACAGGGCGGTGACGGCACCCACCAGGGTGACGATCTGCTTGGTCACCGGGGCATACTCAAACATCGGCGATAGCAGGCAAACCATGTAGACGCCAGCCGTGACCATGGTGGCGGCATGGATCAGGGCCGAGACGGGGGTCGGGCCCTCCATGGCGTCCGGCAGCCAGGTGTGCAGGAAGAACTGGGCCGACTTGCCCATGGCCCCAACAAACAGAAGGCCGCAGGCCAGGTCCATGGCGTGGTAGTTTTGACCGGCAAAGGTCCAGACCTTTTCGGCGTGCTCCAACACCTTCGGGAAGATCTCGGCGAACTCGATGGTGCCGAACATCCAGAAGACCGTCATGATCCCCAGGGCAAACCCGAAGTCGCCGACCCGATTGACCACGAAGGCCTTGATGGAGGCCGCGTTGGCGCTCGGCTTGTGGAACCAGAAGCCGATCAGGAGGTAGCTGGCCAGGCCCACGCCTTCCCAGCCAAAGAACAACTGCATGAAGTCGGCCGCGGTCACCAAGGCCAGCATGGCGAAGGTGAACAGAGACAGATAGGCGAAGAACCGCGGCTTGGACGGGTCCTCGGCCATGTAGCCCCAGGAATAGAGGTGGACCAGGGACGAGACACTGGTGACCACCACCAGCATCACAGCCGACAGGGTATCGATACGGATCGACCAGTTGGACTGGAAATCGCCGATATTGATGAAGGGCAGGATGTGGACGGTGAACTTGGCCGGCCAGTCGCCCCAGACCACGCCGTAGAAGGTCGTCCAGGCCAAGGCACACGAGAGAAACAACGCGCCCGTGGTGATGGCCTGAGAGGCCAGATTGCCGATCCGCCGCCCTGAGAGGCCGGCAATGGCCGCGGCGATCAGGGGCGCGAAGACCGCGATCGTGACAAGAAGCTGAGGGGTCATGGGTGGGTCCTCAACCCTTCATCACGGAGACGTCGTCCACGGCAATGTCGCCGCGATTTCGGAAGAAGGTCACCAGAATGGCCAGGCCGACAGCCGCCTCCGCGGCGGCAACGGTCAGGACGAACATGGCGAAGATCTGGCCCGTCACATTGTGCAGATAGACCGAGAAGGCCACCAGGTTGATGTTCACCGCCAGCAGGATCAGCTCGATCGACATCAGGATGACGATGATGTTCTTGCGGTTCACGAAGATCCCAAACACCCCAATGGTGAACAGGATCGCGGCCACGGCAAGATAGTGGGAAAGACCAATGATCATTCGTCGATCCCCGCGCCGGGCTTGATGTTGGTCATTCGCATGCCGGTCTTGGGGCCCCGGGCCACCTGGTCGGCGATCACCTGACGGCGCACGCCGGGCTTGTGTCGCAAGGTCAGGACAATGGCCCCGATCATCGCCACCAGCAGCACCATGCCCGCTGCCTGGAAGAAATAGATGTAGTCGGTATAGAGAACCCGGCCGATGGTCTCTGCATTGGAGATGTCGGGGCCGGAGGCGGCCGGCGTGTCATTGAGCCGCGCCGCGCCTTGGGAGGACACAGCGCTGGACACCAGGATCATCTCGAAGGCCAGCAGACCGGCCACGCCAGCCCCCAGGGGCATATAGCGGGAGAAACCCTGGCGAAGGGCGGTGAAGTCCACGTCGAGCATCATCACCACGAACAGGAACAAGACCGCGACCGCGCCGACATAGACAACCACAAGGAGCATGGCGAGGAACTCCGCCCCCAACAGGACAAACAGCCCTGCCGCAGAGAAGAAGGCCAGGATCAGGAACAGCACCGAGTGAATCGGGCTGCGGGCCGAGACCACGCAAAGCCCGGCGACCAGGGTCACCGCTGCCAGCAGATAGAATGCGATCGTCTGAACGGCCATAACGGCTCTTCTCAGCCCCTCAATTTCAGTGACCGGCGCCAGACGGCGGCACGGCGATTAGCGTTCGGAATCGCGCCCGGGTCTTACCGGTAGGGCGCGTCCAGTTCCAGGTTCTTTGCGATCTGCCGCTCCCAACGATCCCCGTTATCGAGCAGACGTTCCTTGTCGTAGTAGAGCTCTTCGCGGGTTTCCACGGCGTACTCGATATTCGGCCCTTCAACGATGGCGTCCACCGGGCAGGCCTCCTGGCACAGACCGCAATAGATGCACTTCACCATGTCGATGTCGTAGCGGGTGGTGCGACGGCTGCCGTCCTCGCGAGGCTCAGCCTCGATGGTGATGGCCTGGGCTGGGCAGATGGCCTCGCAGAGCTTGCAGGCGATGCAGCGCTCTTCGCCGTTGGGATAGCGACGCAGGGCATGTTCACCCCGGAACCTGGGTGATTGGGGCCCACGCTCATAGGGGTAGAGGACCGTGGCCTTGGGACGGATCATGTACTGCATGGCCATGCCAAAGGCCCCGATGAAGTCCATCAGGGCCGCGCCTTTCACGGCCTGGGTGATACGCTGCATCATCGGGCGGTCACTTTCGTTTGCAGACGTAGGCGGTGATGGACTGCGGGTCGCCTTCCTTGGCCAGGACGAGGTCCCCACCCTTGGCGAGACATTCGGTCCGCGCCGTTTTCAGGGCGTCATAGCTCGCCACCCCACCCAGGGGCACAGTCCCGCTGGCGCAGGCTGAGCAGAGACCAATCACCGAGAGGAAGAGCAGCTGTTTCATGTGCCAGC
>JANPAO010000424.1:0-3351 GCA_031429955.1 Phenylobacterium sp.
GCATGCGGTCGACGAGCGCGCCCCTGCCTGAAGGCATCTTCAGGGTGCTGATGTCGCCATGGCCATCCAGCAGCCCGTCGGCCAGCACCTGCTTGACGTTCAACAAGTGCAGGATCGCGTGCTCGATGCTGCCCTCGGTGACCAGGTTGATCACCGTCACTGACCGGGTCTGGTATTTGCGCCAGGCTCTGGCGATCCGCTGTTCCAGCTTGGCTGGGTTCCAGGGCAGGTCGACATTGATCACCGCGCTCGCGGCCTGCAGATTCAGGCCGACGCTGCCGCTGTCGGTGGACAGGAACAGGCGGCAGTTCGGGTCGTTCTTGAAGCGGTTGATCTCCTCTCGGCGACGGACCTGTGGGACCGAGCCGGTATGCCAGGCCGCCTCCACGCCGAGCTCCTGGGCCAGTTCGCGCACCAGCCCCAGCATTCGCTCCCATTCAGAGAAGATGATGATTTTGCGGTCCGGCTCCTGCAGGAGGTCGCCGAGGATGCCTTCCAGTTCCTCTAGCTTGGGGCAGACGCGGCAGTCGGGATCGAGGATGGCGGGTGTGTCGCAGACCATCCGCATGCAAGCCAGGAGCATCTGCATCCGGTCGAACTCAGCCGGAGTCAGAGGCCGGCGTTTGGCGATGGCCGCGAGTCTGGCCAAGGGCGCGCGGTAGTCCTCGTAGCGCGCTGCCTGTTCGGGTGCCATCGGCACGAAGTAGTTGGTGACACTGCGGCCTGGCAGTTCGGTTTCTACGTCCGACTTGCGGCGGCGCAGCAGCACCGGCTCGACCCGGCGGCGCAGCTCGGTCAGGTTGCGGTACTCCACCGGGCGCCCGCGTTCGTCGAGTTCGTAGAAACTACGGTTGAACTGGAACAGCGGTCCGACCAGCTCCGGATCGAGGTACTGGACGATGGAATAGAGTTCGTCGATGCGGTTCTCCAGCGGCGTGCCGGTGAGCACGAAGGCATAGGGCGAGCGCAGCGACTTGACCTTGCTAGCCGTCTTGGTCCGCCAGTTCTTGATCCGCTGGGCCTCGTCGAGGATGACGATATCTGGCTTCAGCAGGTCGTTGATCACCTCGGCGTCGCTCACCACCTGTTCGTAGTTGACGATGGTGAAGAACGGCGGGTCACGATAGGCCGACAGCCGCGCCGGACGAGGCCCGAACACTGATCGGGTCGGCCGCTCGGTGAAGCGGGCGATCTGCTCCTCCCACTCGGCCTTCAGGGATGCGGGGCAGACCACGAGTACTCGCTGGATGCCCTTGCGACGGGCCAGCAGCTCGCAGGCGGCGATCGCCTGGACGGTCTTGCCCAGCCCCATCTCGTCGGCCAGCAGAGCGCGCTCGCCGAAGGCCAAGTGCGCCATCCCGTCCCGCTGATAGGGCAGCAGGGGATGGCGCAGCATGTCCAGGACCGAGGGGTCGCGCTCGACCTCGGCGGTGAACGCGGCGCGCGCCTCCAGCCGGGATCGTTCCCGTCGATGCCGCTCCAGCCATGGTCCGAAGTGGCGCGACAGACGCAGGTGCTCCCGCACCGGCGCGGGGGCGTCCGCATAGGCGGCGAGGAGGCGCTCGATGGTGTCTGGCGCCGCACCGAGCTGGCCTTCCGGGGTCAGATAGGGCGACAGCCAGGCGTGGATCAAGCTGGACTCGCCGCCGCGCATGCGCGGCCAGCTCACGGTGGGCGTCGGCTCGCCCGTCCGGCGAAGGAAGACCTCAACACGCCGGGAGCCTTCGGCCGCCGCCTGGCGGAAGGCGCGAACGCCGCGGCGGCGCAGCCCCGCCAATACGCCTTCTATGTGCTTGCACGTCCCCAGGCCGTTCACCCTATGGTCGATGCAGCCGCAAGCGTTCTCAAAGCCGTCCAGGGAGCGGATTTCGACCTCATAGCAGGTCCCGCTCTCCGAGCGGGTCCGGAAAGTCCCAAAGGTAGGATCACCGGACTCCATGGCCTCGATGGTCGTGATCTCGGTGCGCCCGCGCCAGCGCCGCAGCTCGATCTCGTGCTCGTCGCTGGTGTCCCAGCCGAGGGGCGCCGTCGGCCGCTCGAGGACGGTTCGAGCCCGCCTGCCTTTGCGCGTGCTCTTGTCCGCAGACCGCGTCGACGATGGGGTTTTGCTCGCTCGGCGTCCTTGCATCTGGGGATGCTAGCCGCGAGGGCTGAGTCCCTCAACGGATGGATGGTGGAGTCGCCGGTTGTCTTGTCAGAGGGGCACGGGTGAAGGTGAGGTGGCGCCGGAAATTCGGACGCTCCCCCTTTCGTTCGCTTTCAGGCGCGCCGGCTGCCTCATCTAAAGTACGCATGGCCAGATGTCGCCGTGCGCGTGGGTGCACACGGGCGCATTTTCATTGAGGTTTTGGGCTGGCGGGATTGCACAGACGTTTTTCCAAGTGCATGAAAACATGCATGAATCCGTCCAGTCCTGTATCGTCATGATTCAAATGAGTAATATTGCGAAAAATCAATGGCGTAGCCATCGGTTTTCCATTGCCCCCATGATGGACTGGACCGACCGGCATTGTCGGGCCTTTCATCGGGTGCTGACCCAGCACAGCCTGCTCTATACCGAGATGGTGACCACCGGGGCTGTGCTGCACGGGGATCGCGGAAAGCTGCTGGGGTTTGATGACGCCGAGCATCCGGTGGCCCTGCAACTGGGCGGGTCAGAGCCGGCCGATCTGGCGGCGGCCGCGAGGATCGGGGCCGACCTTGGCTATGATGAGATCAACCTCAATGTCGGCTGCCCGTCGGACCGGGTGCAGTCCGGGCGGTTCGGGGCCTGCCTGATGCGCGAGCCGGCCCTGGTGGCCGAGGGCATGGCGGCCATCGCGGCCGCAGTATCGATCCCCGCGACGGTGAAATGCCGCATCGGGGTGGACGATCAGGACCCCGAGGAGAGCCTGTTTACCCTGGTGGACCTCTGCGCCCAGGCCGGGGTGACGCGGTTCGTGGTCCATGCCCGCAAGGCCCTGCTGAAGGGATTGTCGCCCAAGGAAAACCGCGATGTCCCGCCCCTGAACTACCCCCTGGTTCACCGGCTGAAACGCGAGCGACCGGCCCTGACCATCGAGATCAATGGCGGTGTCAACACCCTGGACGAGGCCGAGGCGCAGTTGGCCCATGTGGACGGGGTGATGCTGGGTCGCGCGGCCTATCATACGCCTGCCCTCCTGGGGCAGGTGGACCGGCGGCTGTTTGGGGCCTCAGCCGACGTGGATCCCTTCGATGCGGTGGCGCGCTACAGGCCCTACATCGCGGGTCAGTTGGCGCGGGGCGTGCACCTGGCGGGGATCACACGGCACATGCTGGGGTTATTCCACGGGGCACCGGGCGCGCGAACCTGGCGGCGGATACTGACGG
>JANPAO010000425.1:0-2641 GCA_031429955.1 Phenylobacterium sp.
GAGAGGATCTAGCCCCGGGGGCCAGTGGCGATCAACCGTCCTCGTCTCCGATCTCCGCCGGATCGAGCCCCAGGGCCCGCATCCTTCCCTCCCAGCGCGCCATCGCTGTGTCGTAATAGTCGAAGACGCAGGGGTCGCAGCCGCGCCGGCAGCACTCCATCGGGTCGGGTCTGGTCGGTCGCCTGGGAACCGGGGCCGCCGGCACTTCGTCCGTCACCTGTGCGCACATGTGCGTCGGTCCGTATGGCCGATTTCCCTTATCCGACAAGGCCCCGCGCGCCTCGTCGGCGAAAGTGCTTTTGGACCCTCCACGGCGACGTACATGTTCAGCGGAACGGCGGCTCATCGAAGCTGCGCAGCTTGCGCGAATGCAGCCTCGGACCCTCCTTGCGCAGCAGGGCCATGGTGGCGATGCCGATCTGCAGGTGCTGGCCGATGGCCCGCTCATAGAAGGTATTGGCCTGGCCCGGCAGCTTGATCTCCCCGTGCAACGGCTTGTCGGAGACACAGAGCAGGGTGCCGTAGGGCACCCGGAACCGGTAGCCTTGGGCCGCGATGGTGGCGCTCTCCATGTCGATGGCCACGGCCCGGGACTGGTTGAAGCGCAGGGCGCTCACCGAGTAGCGGAGCTCCCAGTTGCGGTCGTCGGTGGTGACCACCGTCCCGGTCCGCAGCCGCTTCTTCAGCACCTCCCCGCTCTCCCCGGTGACCGCCTCGGCGGCCTTGCCCAGGGCCACCTGGACCTCGGCGATGGGGGGGATGGGGATGGCCGGCGGCAGGACATCGTCCAGCACATGGTCGTCCCGCAAATAGGCGTGGGCCAGGACATAGTCGCCGATGGTCTGGGATCCCCTCAGCCCCCCGCAGTGGCCGATCATCAGCCAGGCCTGAGGCCGCAGCACCGCCAGGTGGTCGGTGATGGTCTTGGCATTGGAGGGACCGACCCCGATATTCACCAGGGTGATCCCGGCTCGGCCCTCCGCCATCAGGTGATAGGCCGGCATCTGGTGGCGCCGCCAGGGACCGTCGGCAATCTGCTGCTCGGGGCTCTCGCTGTCGGCGGTCACCACCACCCGGCCCGAGGCCGAGAGCTGGGTGAAGGGGCTGCCGGGAACCTTGAGCTGCTCACACCCCCAGCGGACGAACTCATCGACATAGCGGTGGTAGTTGGTGAACAGGATGTACTGCTGCACATGCTCAGCGGGGGCACCGGTATAGTGGGTCAGGCGGGCTAGGGAAAAGTCGGTCCGCAGCCCGTCGAACAGGGCCAGGGGGCGGGCCTCCTCCAAGGCCGGACTCCAGAAGCCATCAGCGATCTCGTCGCCGATCTGGGCCAGGTCGGTGGTGGGGAAGTGGCGGGCAATGTCGGCCGACCCGACATCGGCCATGGCGATATCCACTGCCCCATCCAGCACATAGGGAAAGGGCATCTCCTGGCTGGAGCGCCCCACCGTGATGGTCACGTCAAAGTCGGCCAGCAGCAGGCTGATCTGCTCGATCAGATAGGGTCCAAACAGGTCAGGCCGGGTGACGGTGACCACGTAGGCACCTGGTGCCGACAGTCGGGCATAGGCGCGGCTCAGCCGGGGATAGTTGTACCCCGCCGGCCAGACCAGACGCAGCTCGGGATAGACAAAGGCTCCGGCTTCCCGGACCGAGGGATCAGGGGGCGGGCCACCGGCCAGGAAGATCTTCAGGGCATCGCGCAGGGCGCTGACGCTGTTCTGGTACTCGGCATTCAGCCGCGCGACGATCTCGGTCGCCTCAATCTCTGGGTTCATGGCCCACTTTAGCCCAGGTTCGCCGGGGTTTCGAGCGCCCACGCGCAGCGGTCTGGACGCAGGCCCCGATCCCGGCGACAAAGGTGAGCCATCGCGCGTCGCCAAGGGTTTGCCATGAATCGCCTGTTCACCGCCTTCATCGTCGGAGCCATGGTGCTCGGCGTCGCCGTCGGTTGGGCCGTGAACCACTATGCCACGCCCGATCAGGCCAAGACGGTAGCCGACAACCTCTCCATCATCACCGACGTCTTCCTGCGGCTGATCAAGATGATCATCGCGCCCCTGGTCTTCGCCACCCTGGTGGCGGGCATCGCCCACATGGAGGACGCGGCCACGGTTGGTCGGGTGGGTGTCAAGGCCATGGCCTGGTTCATCACCGCTTCCATCGTCTCCCTGACCATCGGTCTGGTGATGTCCCACCTGCTGCATCCCGGCGGCGGGCTGAACCTGGCCATCCCAGAGGTGGCGGCCGGGACGACAGTGGATACCGCGAACTTCACCCTGAAGGCCTTCATCACCCACCTGGTGCCCAAGTCCATCGTCGAGGCCATGGCCAACAACGAGATCCTGCAGATCGTGATCTTCTCCATCTTTGTCGGCACCGCCGTGGCCTCCATTGACGGCAAGGCCCCCGCGGTCCTGGCCCTGGTGGAACAGGTCGCCGCCATCATGCTGAAGATCACCGGCTATGTGATGACCACCGCGCCCCTGGCGATCTTCGCGGCCCTGGCGGCCACGATCTCCGTCCAGGGCCTGGACATCCTGGCCACCTATGCCGAGTTCGTTGGCGGTTTCTACCTATCCCTGGGCATCCTTTGGGTGCTGCTGATCGGGGTGCTGATCCTGATCGTCGGGCCACG
>JANPAO010000426.1:0-6652 GCA_031429955.1 Phenylobacterium sp.
CCGAGATCCTGGAGAAGGCCGCCCGCGCGCCGTCCGGCGGCAACTTGCAGCCCTGGCGGGTCTATGCCTTGACCGGAGCTGCCCTATCTGGGCTATCGGCGGCGGTGATGGCCAACCCGTTCGGCGAGACCCCGGAATACGCGGTCTATCCGCCGGAACTCTGGGACCCTTTCCGCACCCGGCGGTTCCAGAACGGCGAGGATCTCTATGCCTCGATCAGCATCCCGCGGGAGGACAAGCCCGCCCGCCTGCGCCAGTTGGCCAAGAACGGTGAGTTGTTCGGGGCGCCGGTGGGACTGTTCTTTGCCCTGGACCGCAAACTCGGCCCGCCTCAGTGGTCGGATCTGGGCATGTATATGCAGACCGTCATGCTGCTGGCCACCGAGCGGGGCCTGGACACCTGCGCCCAGGAATACTGGGCCCGCTATCCTCAGACGGTGGCCGCCGCCGTGAATCTGCCCGCCGATCACATGCTGTTTGCCGGTATGGCCCTGGGCTGGCGCGACGACACCGCCCCCATCAACACCCTGCGCTCAGCCCGCGATCCCTTCGAGGTCTGGGGGGAGATGCTGGGGTTTTAGTTGGGGGAGAACGTCCTTCCCCTACGCCACCTCAAACACCCCCGCACCGCCGGCTTCGTCCCCCCAGGCCAACCGCCGACCGTCCGGCGTCATGGCCAGGGCGGAGATCGGCGGGCCCTTCTCGGCCTTGAGCATGTCGATGGCCTGGTTGTTGAGGTCACAAACCCAGACCCGGCCGTCGTCAAGACCGGCGGCCACCCGGTTGCTGGCCGGTGTGGCGGCAATGCGAACGACCATGGCGGCCTGATCATAGCCGATCTCGGCGGCCTGCTTGCCCAACGGCCCCGCCGACCCGGAAAAGGGCCAGATCACCGCCCCATTGGCCCCCGACGTGGCCAGCATCTGCCCCTTGGCCAGGAAAGCCAGGCTCTTCACCTTGGCCGGATAGCCGCCCATTTTCAGGTTCTTCTCATCGGCCACCCGCCAGCCATGCAGCTGGTTCTCCTGCATGGAGGACATCAGGAACTTCCCATCGGGGCTCCAGGCCAGGGTCACGTGGCTGCCAGCCCATTTCAGCACCGTGGGCTTCTGCTGGGCGATCCGCGCGTACCAGAGCCAGGCGCCGTTATAGGTGGCCGTGGCGATCCGCCGCCCCTTGGGGTCAAAGGCCAGGTCCGAGATCGACTTCTCATGGGTAAAGACCCGGGAAAAGGCCGGATCGGCGACATCGCGGACATGCAGGTCCTTGCCGGCCGCAAAGGCCATCAGGCCAGACTCAGGACTGGCGGCCACCGATTCGATCCAGCGGCCGGGGATCTTCGCCAGTTCGCTCACCTGTGCGCCGCGCGACCACACCACCCGTCCGTCGTCACCCCCGGTCAGGAGCCCCTCGCCGGTGGGGTGAAGGCAGGCGCTCAGCGCCACCCCGTCATGGGCCTGGGCCAGGCTGCCATCTTCCCACCGAAGGGTGCCGTCCCCCAGGGCAAAACAGGCCCGGCCCGTGCGATCAAACAGGGCGGTGGTGACAAAGGCGTCGAATTCAAAAGTCATGCCCGCCTCATACCTGCCTATAACGGGTCTTGGCGAGACAGGTCGTGCCTGGAAAATTCGCCTCAGAGGAGAGGCTGAGGGCTCAACTGACAGCATGTCGCCCCTCGGCGGCGGTTCGGGCTTTACAATCGGTATTTGATTGGCGAAGGGTGTCCCGACTGTGGATGGGCGCACGTGCTGCGCGCCCCTAGGGAAGGAATTTCATATGGGTGCGAAGCTGGGCGGCGGGGGCGGCGGGAAGTTCGACCTCGGCCAAAACAGCGACATCAATGTCACGCCCTTCGTGGACGTGATGCTGGTGCTCCTCATCATCTTCATGGTGTCGATCCCTGCGGCGACCGTGTCCATCAAGCTTGACCTGCCGCCGGCCATCCCGCCGCCGCCGGGCACCAAGGTGGAAGAGCCGACCCTGATCAATATCCAGGAGGCCGGCCTCTATATCGGCGACAAGCCCACCACCCTCGACACCCTGGCCGCAGACCTTGCCCGGATCCTGAATAAGCCCAACCCCACCGAAGAGCGCGTCTATATCCGCGCCGACCGCACGGTGCGCTATGGCGAGTTCATGTCGGTGATGAACACTCTTCAGGGCAACGGCTACTTCTCGGTCGCCCTGATCAACGAAGAGCTCTAGGTTTTCCAACCTCTTCTGCGGAACAACCCGCTCCGGGAAACCGGGGCGGGTTTTTTCTTGGGGTTTCCAGAGTCCGGCTCAGGCCCTAACAGGACCCGCGATGAGCGACACCCTCCGTTACGACACCGTCTTTCCCGACGGCCCAGCCCCGGCCGCGGCCCTGCTGGAGCCCCTGCTGGCCAAGGCCGCGGGCCCCCAAGCCGAGCCCGTCTCCCTGACCCTGGACTATGGCCTTGCTCCGGCCACCGGCGACCCGGTGGTGGTGGAAGCCTGGGTGGACCGGGCAACCCGCACCCTGGTCTTTGCCCACGCCCGCCTGCTCAATGAGGCCGGCGATCTGGTGGCCAGCGGCTCGGCCGTCTTCCGCCGCCCGGCCCCTCCGGCCGATCAGGTAAATTGAGCCCAAGGCCCACTATGGGGTCACGGCAATCGGGTGAACCGCCGACCTGGATCGTCGTCCACCCCCGGCTGGATGCTCGGCCTGAAGGCTGGCCACCAAGCCCACGAAGAAAGCCAAGGGCACGAAGGAGGAAGAGACCCGGCCAGGTGGTCTCAATATGGTCGAGGCGCTGACGCGCCTCCAGGACGCGAAGCGTCGCATCAGTCTGAAGATCGGAAGCCGTCGGCTGGTCCTGCGGATGCCCCCACTTCGCCCTGTAAGGCCAGACGCCTCGAACAGTCTCCCTTCGTGTTCTTCGCTTTCTTCGTGAGCTTTGTGTCCTAACCTTTCGGTGCCTCAGGCGCACTGGACGAACGGCCATGTCCCCGCCCTGCGAGAACACGACAGATTCAGCCCCTGTCACCAACTCAATCGCCCGATTGCCCAGACTATAAGGGCTGGTCTGGTTGCGGGGCTTCGGGTCGCGTGCTAACAGGCGCGCGGCTTCTGGCCGGAGGGCGAACCCGCTCCTGGTCGCTGTTGTGCTTTTCCAAGCGCTTACAAGCCTTTAGGTCGCGGTGGGGGGCGCCCCTTTCGCGACTTTCGACACGCACGGACGGACAAATTTAGTGGCGGACGATTCCAAGACTTCGAATGTAGGCGGCCGGTACGCCCAGGCGCTCTTTGATCTGGCGACCGAAGACAAGACCCTGGCGGCCGTCGAGGCTGACCTGCGGGCGCTGAAAGCCATGGGTGTTGAGTCCAAGGACTTCCGCACCCTGCTGGTGTCGCCGGCCTTCAGCGCGGCCGACAAGGCCCGCGCCATTTCTGCCCTGGCCAAGAAGGCCAAGTTCAATTCCACCACCCAGAAGTTCCTTGGCCTGCTGGCCGCCAATGGTCGCCTCGCGGCCCTGCCGGCGGCGATCACGGCCTTTGAGGGCCTTTCGGCCAAGGCCCGCGGCGTCGTCGCGGCCACTGTCACCACCGCGGTCGCCTTGACCGCGGCCCAGGCCAAGGGTGTCGCAGCCTCGCTGCGCACCGCCCTTGGCAAGGACCCTGAAATCGAGACCCGTGTCGATCCGTCCATCCTGGGCGGTATCAAGGTGCGGGTCGGCTCGCGACTGTTCGATGCTTCGCTCCGTTCGAAGCTCGATTCCCTCAAGTTCGCCCTCAAGAGAGCGTAAGAAGATTATGGATATCCGCGCCGCCGAAATTTCGGCCATTCTCAAGTCGCAGATCGCCAATTTTGGCGAAGAAGCTGATGTTTCCGACGTCGGCCAGGTGCTCTCGGTCGGGGACGGCATCGCCCGGGTCTTCGGTCTGGACAATGTCCAGGCCGGCGAAATGGTCGAGTTCCCCAAGGCTGGGGTCAAGGGCATGGCCCTCAACCTCGAACGCGACAACGTTGGGGTCGTGATCTTCGGCGACGACCGCGCCATCTCCGAGGGCGACGAAGTCCGCCGCCTGTCGGAAATCGTCGACGTGCCGGTGGGCCGTGGCCTGCTGGGCCGCGTCGTCAATCCCCTGGGCGAGCCCATCGACGGCAAGGGCCCCCTGACCAATGTGGCCGAGCGCCGCCGGG
Source organism: Phenylobacterium sp. (assembly GCA_031429955.1). Lineage (GTDB taxonomy): Bacteria > Pseudomonadota > Alphaproteobacteria > Caulobacterales > Caulobacteraceae > Phenylobacterium. Next base: position 4,167 of record JANPAO010000426.1, read on the forward strand.
TGGACGTCAAGGCCCCGGGCATCATCCCGCGCAAGTCGGTGCATGAGCCTGTGCAGACCGGCCTGAAGGCCATCGACAGCCTGATCCCCGTGGGCCGTGGCCAGCGCGAGCTGATCATTGGCGACCGCCAGACCGGCAAGACCGCCGTGGCGATCGACACGATCCTGAACCAGAAGTCGATCAATGCCGGCGATGACGAGAGCGCCAAGCTCTACTGCATCTATGTCGCCATCGGTCAGAAGCGCTCCACCGTGGCCCAGATCGTCAAGACCCTCGAAGAGCGCGGTGCCCTGGACTACACCATCGTCGTGGCCGCCACGGCCTCGGAGCCGGCCCCCCTGCAGTTCCTGGCCCCGTTCTCGGGCTGTGCCATGGGCGAGTGGTTCCGCGACAACGGCATGCACGCCGTCATCATCTATGACGACCTGTCCAAGCAGGCCGTGGCCTATCGCCAGATGTCCCTGCTGCTGCGCCGTCCGCCGGGCCGCGAAGCCTATCCGGGCGATGTCTTCTATCTGCACTCTCGTCTGCTGGAGCGGGCGGCCAAGCTGAACGAGGACAATGGTTCGGGCTCGCTGACGGCCCTGCCGCTGATCGAGACCCAGGCCAACGACATCTCGGCCTATATTCCCACCAATGTGATCTCCATCACCGACGGCCAGATCTTCCTGGAAACCGACCTGTTCTTCCAGGGCATCCGCCCGGCCGTGAACGTCGGTGCCTCGGTGAGCCGCGTGGGATCTTCAGCCCAGATCAAGGCCATGAAGACCGCCGCTGGCCCCATCAAGAGCGAACTGGCCCAGTATCGCGAACTGGCCGCCTTCGCCAAGTTCGGCTCTGACCTCGACGTCACCACTCAGCGCCAGTTGGCGCGCGGTGAACGCCTCACCGAACTGCTGAAGCAGCCGCAATATGCGCCGCTGACGGTGGAGGAGCAGGTGGCGGTGATTTATGCCGGCACCCGGGGCTATCTCGACACCATCCCCACCAGCCAGGTGGGCCGGTTCGAGGCCGAGCTGCTGAGCAACCTGCACGGCAAGCATCAGGGTCTGCTGGACACCATCCGCACCTCCAAGGCCCTGGCCGGCGACACAGAAACCCAACTGAAGGACGCGCTCGCGGCCTTCGTCGCCACCTTCGCCTGATCCCGCAGATGACCTCTTCTTCCTACCGCGCCAAGGACGTCGCCGACCGGCGACTGTCCAGAAAGGTCTGAGGCCAGATGGCTAGCCTCAAGGAAATGCGCGACCAGATCAAAAGCGTGCAGTCCACGCAGAAGATCACCCGCGCCATGCAGATGGTGGCGGCCGCCAAGCTCCGCCGCGCCACCGATGCGGCCCAGAATGCCCGGCCCTATGCCCAGCGCATGGCTGCGGTGATCGCCAACCTGGCGGCCGGCGTCTCCGGAGACGGCGCGCCCAAGCTGCTGGTGGGCACCGGACGTCAGGACCGTCACCTGGTGGTGGTGGCTTCGTCGGATCGTGGTCTGGCCGGGGGGTTCAACTCCTCGATCATCCGTGCGGCCCGTGAGCGCATCGTGTCGCTGCTGGCCGAGGGCAAGGACGTCAGGATCATCACCGTGGGCAAGAAGGCCCGCGACCAGTTCCGCCGCGTCTATGGCGACCGCTTCGTCGCCACCTTCGAGGCCGGCGTGCCCGGCCTGGCCTCGGCCCAGCCGGTGGCCGACAAGATCTCCGAGCTGTTCGCCGCCGGTGAGGTGGACGTCGTGACCCTGGCCTTCAGCCGCTACAAGTCGGTGGTGGTCCAGACCCCGACCCTGACCCAACTGATCCCGGCCCAGATCGCCGGAGCCGCCGCTCCCATCGACCTGAAGGGTGCGGCCTACGAATACGAGCCCGACGAAGAGGCCATCCTCGAGACCCTGCTGCCCCGGAACCTCACGGTCCAGGTGCTGTCGGCCATGCTCGAGAACCAGGCCGGGTTCTATGCCGCCCAGATGGCGGCCATGGACAATGCCACCCGCAATGCGGGCGACATGATCGTCGCCCTCAATCTCAAGAAAAACCGTACACGCCAGGCGCAGATCACCAAGGAGCTGATCGAGATCATCTCCGGCGCCGAAGCGCTCTAGACCGAAAGAACCCGACCCATGGCTACGACCCCGAAGAAGCCGGCCGCCACCAAGGCTGCCCCCGCCGCCAAGGCCCCGGCCAAGGCCACCGCCGCCAAGAGCGCTGCGGCCCCCAAGGCCGCAGCTGCGGCTGTGGCCACCGGCCGCATCGTCCAGATCATCGGCGCTGTCGTCGACGTGGAGTTCGAAGGCCACCTGCCGCCGATCCTCGGCGCCCTGGAAACCACCAACACCGATCAGCGGACCGGCAAGCCCTTCCGTCTGGTGCTGGAAGTCGCCCAGCACCTGGGGGAAAACACTGTCCGCACCATCGCCATGGACACCTCTGAGGGCCTGACCCGCGGTCAGCCGGTGTTTGACACCGGCCGCGCCATCACCGTGCCCGTGGGCCCGG
>JANPAO010000427.1:0-4377 GCA_031429955.1 Phenylobacterium sp.
ATCGATGAGGACGCTGAGGACGACCCCGACTTCGTCGATTGGTTTGACGCCACCTTCCTCTATGGCCGGGTGGTGGACGCCGCCTGCCGCCGCAACTGGGTCGATCCCACGGAGCCCCTGACCAATGCGGTCATCGCCCCGGCCCACGGCGTGCTGGTGACCAGCGCCACCTTGGCTGACAGCACCCTGGCCGATCCCTTCGCCCTGGCGGAGATGCGCACCGGGGCTGCCCGTCTGCCCGACCGCCCCAAGACCCTGCGCCTGGCTTCGCCCTTCGACTACGGCCAGAACGCGCGGGCCTTCGTGGTCACCGATGTCGGGCGCGATGATCCACGGCAGGTGGCCGCGGCAATGCGCGAGCTGTTCCTGGCGGCGGGTGGTGGCGGTGTGGGTCTGTTCACCGCGATCCGACGGTTGCGCGCCGTGCATGAGCAGATCGCCGCAGCGCTCTCCGACAAGGGCCTGGCGCTCTATGGTCAGCATGTTGATCCCCTGGAGGTCGGGGCGCTGGTGGACATCTTCCGGGCCGAACAGGACAGTTGCCTGCTGGGGACCGACGCGGTGCGCGATGGCATGGACGTGCCGGGTCGATCCCTGCGGCTGTTGGTCTTTGACCGCATTCCCTGGCCGCGACCTGACATTCTGCACAAGGCGCGCCGCCAGCGCTTCGGCGGGAAAACCTATGATGACAGCGTAGCCCGCAACCGCATCAGCCAGGCCTTCGGGCGCCTGATCCGCCGCGCCGACGACAAGGGGGTCTTCGTCATGCTGGACGCGGCCGCCCCAAGCCGCCTGTTTTCAGGCTTGCCACCAGGCGTGGCCATCGAGCGCGTCGGCTTGGTGGAGGCCATTGAGGCCACAACAGAATTCCTGGGCTCCTAGGTCAAACGGCTTCGGCTCAGGCCGCCCGCATCTGCTCGAACATGTCCGCGGGATAGGGTGAGGCATAGGGCGTGATCCCGACCCGAGCCCGAATCGCCTCAGTCGGCAGGTCCCACAGGGTCGCCCAGTCCAGGCCCAGCAGCGGCGGGCTCTGCCGACCGTGGGTCCAGGCGCTGAGGATCACGTCAAGGAACAACGGCAGGGCGTCGGGCTGGTTGAGGGCAATCTTGCTGGTGACCACGGCCAGGAACATCGCCGAATAGTGGTGGCCGAACTGGCCCATCTGAAAGCCTGAGATGGCCACCTCGTGGAGGACTGTGGTGTGGTAGCCGGCCAGGATGTGCCACAGGTCATGGCACTGCAGGATGCGGGCGTTCAGGTAGTCGAGGGGCACCGGCAGGTCCGTCAGGCCCAAGGCCTCACGGTCCAAAACCTCCAGATCAAAGCCGTTGTCCACGATCAGGTGGTGGAACTCCGAACCCAGGGATCCCTGCGGACAGCGTGCCAGGGCCTCCAGAGTGAAGGGCGCAGGATAGCCGACCGCCGCTGCGGCCCCGACGCCGGGGTAGAGCAGGGCGGTGCGCGCCACCCGGACCTTGAAGCTCTCCGGCAGGGTCCCCGCCAGCGCCGCAGTGCGGGCGGTGATCTCGCCAGCGTCCCGTCCCACGTCGGGGTCGTCCACCAGGTTCCAGAAGTCGGACCAGAAGCTGGCGTCTATGGCCGCAAGGCCGCCCTGGGCTGAGATAGCGGGGGCGGCTGGGGCGTATCCCTGCCATCCCTCTGCAGCGCCATCATAGATATCCGCCAGATGTTCGGGGGCCGCGACGGCTGCCTGGACAAACAAGGCCGCCAGGCCCGAGCGCCCCTCGCCATTGCGGCGAACCGAGGTAGCGAGATCGCGACCTTGGTCTCGTCCGCCGCCCTGGACGACCAGGGCCTCGAAGGCCGCCCGCGCAGGGAAGTCAACCATGTCATCTCTCCGGGGATGTCTCAGCTATTGGCCGCCCATTCCCGAAGGGAAATCAAGCCTGGGCCTTGGAGAAAAGGTTGATCACCAGCACCCCGGCCAGAATCAAGGCCATGCCGAGCACGGCCGCCAGGTCGAGGGTCTGCTTGAAAAATACCCAGGCCAGGAGGGTGATCAGCACGATGCCGATGCCCGACCAGATCGCGTAACCCACCCCCACCGGCACCGTGCGCATGGAGTGGGACAGGCAATAGAAGGCCACACCGTACCCCACCACGGTCACGAGCGAGGGGAGCCCTCGCGAGAACCCGTCCGAGGCCTTAAGGGCCGTCGTGGCGATGACCTCAGCCAAGATGGCGATGCCGAGCCAGGCGTAACCGTTCATCATGGGCATGGGTTCAGGGCTCCTGCGGCCCAAGGACCGGATCTGGCCTCAGTGCTTGCCGCGGTCGCGGCCAAAGTTAGGTTCGGCGCTCTCCTGGCCTGCGGCAATGATCCCCCGGCGGATCTCGCGGGTCCGGCTGAACAGCTCAAATAGCTTGTCGCTTTCCCCCCAGCGGATCTGCCGCGAGAGCGCCTGCAGATCCTCGGTGAAGCGACCCAGGATTTCCAGCACCGCCTCCTTGTTGGCCACGAACACGTCGCGCCACATGGTCGGGTCTGAGGCTGCGATACGGGTGAAGTCGCGAAAGCCGCCGGCGGAAAACTTCATTACCTCGGCCTGGGTGACCTCCTCCATGTCGGCGGCGGTGCCGACGATGTTGTAGGCGATCAGGTGGGGCAGGTGACTGGTAACGGCCAACACCAGGTCATGGTGCCGGTCGTCCATCTCCTCGACATTGGCCCCCAGGGTCTGCCAGAAGCTTGAGAGGCAGGCAACGGCTGCCAGATAGGGCGCGTCCTGGCGCGGCTGCGGGGTCAGGATCACCCAACGGCTCTGGAACAGTTCGGCAAACCCGGCGTCGGGGCCGGAGTGCTCCGTGCCGGCAATGGGGTGACCTGGCACGACAAACACCGTCTCGGGCAGGGCGGCGCTCAGGGCCGCAGAGACCGATCCCTTGACCGATCCCACATCGGTGACCGTCGCCCCAGCCTTCATGGCCGGGGCCGCGACGGTCGCAGCCTCACCCATCGCCAGCACCGGCACGGCAAAGACCACCAGGTCGGCGTCGGTCACCGCCAGGGCAATATCATCGGTCACTAGATCGGCGTAGCCGAGCTCGACAATGCGGTTCCGGTGCGCCGGATTGAGATCGGCAACCATCACCTTTCCCACCACACCGGCCTCGCGTGCGGCAAGGATCACCGAGGATCCGATCAGGCCGCAGCCGATCACGGCCATGCGCGGATAGAGGATCTTGTCCATCAGGCGGCCATGAAGGCCGACAGGGCCTCGGCGACGGCGCGATTGTGGTCTTCCAAACCGATGGTGATCCGCAGGTGATCGGGCAGGCCGTAGCCGGAGACGCCGCGCACGATCATGCCGCGAGCCGCCAGATAGGCCTCGGCCTCACGGGCGGTCTTGCCCGGGGTCTTGGGAAATCCCACCAGAACAAAGTTGGCCGCTGACGGCACCGGCTCAAGGCCCAAGCCGCCCAACTGCTGCATCAGCCAGGGTCGCCACTGGTTGACCAGGTCCAGGGACCGCGCCTGGAAGTCCCTGTCGCCGAGCGCGGCGACACCCGCCAACTGGGCCGGGATATTGACATTGAACGGCAGGCGGATGCGATCCAGGGCATCGGCGATAGCTGCTGGCATATAGGCCCAACCGACCCGGAGCGCAGCCAGCCCGTGCAGCTTGGAGAAGGTGCGGGTCGCCACAACGTTCTCGAACTCGGCGACCATGGACAGGCCGTCTTCAAAGGTCGGGTCGGCGACAAACTCACCATAGGCGCCGTCCAGGACCAGGATCACGCTGGCGGGCAGGCCAGCGTGCAGGCGGCGCACCTCGGCACCGGAGATCCAGGTGCCTGTGGGGTTGCCGGGATTGGCGATGAAGACCAGACGAGTTCGGGCGTCCACCTGTTCCAACAGCGCGTCGACGTCGATGCGGTGGTTGATCTCTTTGGCGAACTTGACCTCCGCCCCACAGGCCCGGGCACCGATGGCATAGGCCCCAAAGCCGAACTCCCCCTGGACGATGTTGTCGCCCGGCTCGAGGAAGGCCTGGTTCAGAAGCTGGAAGATCTCATCAGAGCCGCAGCCGAAGATCAGGCGCTCAGGCTCCAGGCCATAGGTTTCGGCGATGGCGGTGCGCAGGATCGTGGTGCGACCATCGGGGTACATGTGCAGTTGGTCGATGGCGCTGGCAAAGGCGTCCTTGGCGGCGGGGCTGCAGCCCAGGATGTTCTCATTGGCCGACAGCTTCAGAGGATGGTCGATGCCCTCGACCTTGGACTTGCCCGGGACATAGCAGGCAATGTCCAGAATCCCTGGCTTGGGGATTGGGCGGGCAGCGGTGGCGCGGTTGGGGGCTAGGTCGGTCATGGAGAACTTCAAGGCCAAGTGAGGCCCGCCTCTTACACGTC
>JANPAO010000428.1:0-2782 GCA_031429955.1 Phenylobacterium sp.
GGTGCGTTGTAACATCGGTACCAACCTGATCGTTCCGGTCACCAACCCCTTCATCCCGGCTGCCCTGGCGACCCTGCTGGCCGCTCGGACCGGGGATGATGCCCGGATCGTCGGTTCCGGTGCGACCGAGCCCTTCCTCTACGGCTTCCGTCCGGTGTCCATCGGCCCGCGTCTGGCCCAGAACACCAATACGGTTGTTCAGTATCTCGGCGGCATGACCATTCCGATTTCCGACACCTGGGAACTGGAAGGTTACATCTCACGCGGCACCACCCAGATCGACCTGGCCCAGATTGGCAACATCGACACCCAGAAGCTCTCGGACGTGCTCGCCAGTCCTACCCAGAACCCGGCCGGTTCGGGCGGGGCTTGCGCCACCCAAAACTTCTTCGGTGATCGCCCGATGAATCCGGCCTGCGCGGCCTACATCCTCTCCAATGGTGCCCAGCGCACCGTGCTGGAGCAGAGTGTCGGCCAAGCCTTCGTTCGTGGTCCGATCGGCAAGCTGCCGGCCGGTGACGTGCAGAGCGTGTTCGGTGTCGAGTATCGCGGCTTTGAGTACAGCTCGCGGTTCCTCTCCAACCCCGGTCCCTTCTCGGGCTTCAACACCGCTGATCCCGAGGGCGGCACCAACTCCTTCCGCGACGTGTTCGGCGAACTGCTGATCCCGATCCTGAAGGACGCGCCCTATGCCCAGACCCTGGAACTGAGCCTCGGGGCCCGCTATTCGGAATCGGAGTTCTACAACAAGGTCAAGAGCATCGGTCGCGACGCCCGCGGCTCCTGGGCCTATAAGGCCGAACTGAACTGGCAGCCGGTGGACTTCGCCCGCCTGCGCGCCTCCTACCAGCGTGCGGTTCGTGAGCCCAACTTCGGTGAACTGTTCGCCGGTGGCGGCAGTGCCCCGCAGGTCTTCGATCCCTGCAACACCACCAGCGCCGCCTGGCAACGCAGCGCCTCGGTGGCACCCGGCTCCTTCCGGGCCCTCTGCATCGCGCAGGGCGTCTCGGCGGTCAACGGCGGTGGCACCCCTCCAGGGACCCAGCTTTCGGTCAATACCCTGGGCAATGGCGATCTGGATCCGGAAGAGTCCGACAGCTTCACCTTCGGTGCGGTGGTGTCCTCTCCTTGGGATAACCAGTGGCTGGAGCGTCTGCGCGGTTCGGTTGACTATTACAGCATCGAGATCACAGCTCCGATCCTCGGCCTGGATACCAACAACGCCCTGGCGGCCTGCTACAACTACTTCGGCGGCAACCCGACCTATAATCCCAATTACAAGTACTGTGCGGGTCTCGCGCGAGCCGGCGGCAGCCTGGGATCGGGCACGGCCTATAACAACCCGGCGATCGCCACTGGCGAATTCCCCGGCGTCAATGGCGGTGTTCAAAAGACCACCGGCGTCGACATCCAACTGGATTGGGGCTTCGATTGGGAATGGTTTGGCGCGCCGGCCTGGATGGGTAACCTCCAAGCCAACGCCCTGGTCACCCGCGTTCTGAGCTTCGAACAACAGGACGCCAATGACCTGCAACTGGTGGATTATGTCGGCACCATCTCCTACTTCGGGGCTGGCCTCGGCACGAGCTTCCCGGAGTGGAAGGCCACCATCAACGCCCGTTGGAACCTGGGCGATCTGTCCTTCGGCGATCTGTCGGCCGGTCTGCGTTCGCGCTACATCGGTGCGATGACCAACCGCCAGTTCGCTCAGTTCCCGGGCGAAACCTTCCTGGGCACCACCACCAACCCGAACGTCTCTGCCATCTGGTACCACGACGTCGACGTGACCTACGGGATCACCGACAACGTCGAGTTCAAGCTGGGCGTGAACAACGTCATGGACAAGAAGCCGCCGATCTACGCGCCCAACGTTCAGTCGGGTACCGATCCTTCGACCTACGACACCGTGGGCCGTCGCTTCTTCGGTCAGGTGAAGCTGCGCTTCTAAGACTGAGATCCTCGGATCTGAAAGGGCGGCGGAGCAATCCGCCGCCCTTTTTCTTTGCGCCCCGGCGTGTCATGCCTGGGCCATGACCCTGAACCGCCGCCGTGCCGTGACCGTGATTGCCTCGGGTCTTGCCCTGGCCGGCTGCGCCACCGCAAGCGGGCCGGGCGGGCCGCCGGTCCTGATCAACCTTGCCGACACCGACGACACTGCCCTGCTGGGCTCAGCCGCCGACGTGGCCCGCCGCGTGACCGTGCCCGTGCGGATCAATGGTCAGGGGCCCTTCGATTTCGTCGTCGACAGCGGAGCCAATCGGACCGTGGTGTCCAGCGAGTTGGCCGACATCCTCTCCCTGCCCCCGGCCGGTCAGGCCCAGATCCACGGCATCGCCGGGGTCGAGCCCTCCGAGACCGCCCTCATCAACCTGCTGGAAGTCGGTCGAGTTCCGACCCGGCGTCTGCGCGCGCCCCGCCTCAGCCGCGCGCGCCTAGGCGCCGACGGCCTGCTGGGGGTGGACGTGATGAAGAACCGCCGCGTCACCATGGACTTCCGCACCAATACCTTCAGCCTCAGCCCGGCGGAGGAGGGCTTCATCGGCGACCTGCGCGCGGGAACCGGTAGCCGCCTGAAGGGTGGCGCGGTCCGCGACCCCGATGTGGTGGTGGTGCCCGCCCGCTTCCGCTTCGGCCAACTGATCATCATTGATGCCGACATGGGCGGCGTGCCGGTGACCGCCTTCCTCGACTCAGGTTCTCAGAACACCGTGGGCAATCTGAAGCTGCAGTCGCAGCTGTCCCTGTCCGCGCCCGGAATCACGCCTCAGGTCGCCCAGGTAGA
>JANPAO010000429.1:0-1621 GCA_031429955.1 Phenylobacterium sp.
GGGGTCAAGCGACTGAAATTACAGTGATTGTTGGGCTGACCCTCGCTCCCAAACCAGCCGATTCACTTGTGTGCATACCGTAGCGCAGGGGGAGAAGGAAAGGCGGGTCAAGCAACTGAAATTCCAGTAACTTGTAGGCCGATCCCCGCTCCCAAGCCGACAGACGCACTTGTGTGCATACCGTCGTACCCGACAGCGATGAATGACGGACCAGACGGCCTATAAGCCGGGTTCTGTGCCGCCCGCCGAGGCGGGCATTGGCGATCATTCCTCTGGACCGCCCATTGCTGGACGGTTCTCGCGACCTACCCGGGTGTCTCGGGCCTACGACAGCCCTACCGGCGAACCGGCGCGACACCCCTATTCGGTCTTGCTCCTGGCGGGGCTTGCCATGCCGTCCCCATTGCTGGGTCCGCGGTGCGCTCTTACCGCACCCTTTCACCCTTACCGACACCGAGGCGTCGGCGGTCTGCTCTCTGTGGCGCTATCCCTAGGGTTTCCCCCGGTGGGCGTTACCCACCGCCATGTCGTCGTGGAGCCCGGACTTTCCTCGCCTGCCGAAGCAAGCGCGACCGCCCAGCCATCTGGTCCGCCTGCTAAATGGGCGCAGACGCTGCGCGGGTCAATCGGCCAACCGCCCATAGATGAGTTGGTCCCAATAGCGCCCCTTCCAGTGGGCGTAGTCGCGCAGGGTCCCTTCGAGGGCAAAGCCGTGGCGCTCCAGCAGGGCGCAGGACCGGGCATTGCCCAGCGTCACCATGGCCTCGATGCGCCGCAGACCCAGGTCAGCAAAGCCAAAGGCCAGCACCGCCGGCAGGATCTGGCTCATCACCCCCTGCCCCCACTCGCAACGGCGCAGATCATAGGCCACCTCTCCGCGACGGGCCCGGTCGAAGGTCAGATTGTTGAAGCCCACGGTGCCGATCAGATCTGGATCGCCCCCCCGGCGGATCGCCCAGCGCACGCCGCCATCGCCGGCCGCCAATTCCATTCCCCAGTCGATGATCTCATGGGCCTGGACCAGGCTGGTGAGCGGTTCGATGTCCATGTATTCGGCCACTAAGGGATCGCCGAATAGGTCCAGGAGCCCTGCCGCATCGTCGTGATGGAGGGGCGTCAACCGAAACGGCCCCACCTGGCGAGTACCGGTGGCCAGGCCCAGGCTCACAGTTGCGCCATCCGCGCGCCTATTGGGTGGTCGGCCAGGGCAGCGATCACCCCGGCCTTATCGGCGAGGGTCTTGTTCTGCGAGAGCTTGGTGGTTCCCTCCAGGCGGGTGACCGTCATCTGGGCACCGACGATGCCCTTCACCATGCTCTCGAACTTGCCCGGGCTCATCTTGTGCCGGGTCCAGGGCAGCTTGGGCAGCAGGCGCGCCTCCTCGACCGCCGACAGATCATCCAGCAAGGCCACCGTGGCGGCGGGGTCCAAGGGCCTCACAGGGCCTTCCACCTCGACGGCGACATAGTTCCAGGTGGGCACGCTGTCGCGGTTCTCGTACCAGTCTGGGCTGATATAGGCGTCCGCCGCCAGGCTGACCGCCACGGCGGGAAATCCTGCGGCCACTGCGGCAGCCAGGGCATTGCCTCGCGACAGGTGGAAGTCGAGCTTCAGCCCCCCT
>JANPAO010000430.1:0-1634 GCA_031429955.1 Phenylobacterium sp.
ACCACCCCATCGATGTCGAAGGCCAGGGTTGGCCTGGCCGCCTCCATCGCCTGATAGGCCGCCACCAGCCCTTCGGCCCCTGTGACAGCGCGCGACTGCGGCGTGGTCTGGAAGCCCCAGGCCTTAAGCTTGCCCAGGGCCTCCCATTGGGTCTGGGCAAAGGGCTCGCTCACCAGACCCCAGGCATAGGCAAAGAATCTCAAGGGCCGGGTGGCCGTGATCTTCGGGTCTATCTGACGCAGGGAGCCGGCTGCGGCATTGCGCGGATTGGCATAGGTCTTCTGGCCAGCCGCCATCGCGGCACTATTCAGAGCGGCAAATTCCGCGTGGCCCAGATAGACCTCGCCCCGAACCTCGATGACGTCTGGCCAGCCCGATCCGGCCAGGCGCTTGGGGATCTCAGGCAAGGTCCGCAGGTTCTCGGTCACATCCTCCCCGACACGGCCATCGCCGCGGGTTGCACCCTGGATCAAGACGCCCTTCTCGTACCGCAGCGAGGCCGACAGGCCATCGATCTTGGGTTCGGCCGTATAGGCGATGGCCTCGCTACCCGCCCGCAGGAACCGCCGCACCCGGGCATCGAACTCCAGGGCCTCCTCGTCGGCAAAGGCATTGTCGAGGCTGAGCATGGGCACCCCATGCTCAACGGGGGAGAACTGCTCGGCCCGGGCCGCCCCCACACTGAACGAGGGGGAATTGTCCCGGATCAATTCAGGGAAGCGCCCCTCGATGTCGGCATTGCGACGTTTGAGGGCATCATAGTCGGCATCGGAAATCGTCGGCGCATCCCGCTGATGATAGGCGATGTCGTGACTAGCAATCAGGTCCGCCAGCCGGGTCAGCTCGGCCAGGGCCTCGCCCTCCTCCAGCTCGGTAACGGGCTTGGCTCCCTCAAGCATGCATCAGCGCCCTGGCAGCGGCCCGTGCCGCATCGGTGATCTGGGCTCCCGCCAACATCCGGGCAATCTCCTCTTCGCGGTCTGCCGGCGACAGGGCCTCGACGGTGGTGCGCAGGCGATCTCCGTCCCCGGCCTTGGCAATCCGCCAATGGGCATCGGCCCGCGCCGCCACCTGGGGCGAGTGGGTGACCACCAGGACCTGGGCTGCGGTGGCCAGCCGCCGCAGCCGCAGACCCACGGCATCGGCCACGGCCCCGCCGACCCCCTGGTCCACCTCGTCGAAAATCATCAGCGGCTGCACCCCCTCCGCGCGACCGGCCAGGGCCGCCTTGAGGGCCAGGGCAAGCCGCGCCAGCTCTCCGCCCGAAGCGATTGCGCCAAGATCCCCAAAGGGCGCTCCGGGATTGGTGGCGATCTCAAAGGCCACCCGATCCGCACCGCTGAGCCCCAGCCGATCCTCACCGACCGGCTCCACCGCCACCTGGAAACGCGCCTTGTCCAGCTTCAGCGGCGGCAGTTCGGCCATCACCGCCGTCGCCAGCCGGAGCCCTGCAGCCTCACGCGCCGCGGTGAGCTTGGCGGCATGCGCAACATAGGTCGCCCGAGCCTCGGCTTCCGCCGCCAGCGCCGCCTGCAGGTCAGCCTCACCCGACTCCATCGCCCGAAGCCGCGCGGCAAAGCGCGTGCGCAGCAGCGGCAATTCCTCCACCGAGACCTGGAGCTTGCGCGCCATAC
>JANPAO010000431.1:0-4346 GCA_031429955.1 Phenylobacterium sp.
CTCGTTCACCTCGGCGAACCGCCAGGTCACCGTCGCGCCGGGCACCAATGGTCCGCTGGAGGTGTCAACGAAATAGCGGGTCAGAGCCTCGGGCTTGACTACGGCCTCGAAGACCTCGGCCACCGGCTTTCGGATCTTGAGCTGCACCTGAAAGCCATCACTCATCGGACTACCCTTCCCTTGCGATGGAAGCCACAATGTTATAAAAAAATAACATGTCAAGCGAAGCAGGCGACGACCTGGTGTTCAAGGCCCTGGCCGATTCCCGTCGGCGGCAGATCCTGGACCTACTGAAGACGGAACCCCGCACCACAGGAGATCTGTGTTCCCACTTCGAGGGCGTGCTGGATCGATGCACGGTGATGCAGCACATCGCGGTGCTGGAGCGGGCCGAGTTGATCATCCCTCGGCGGGAGGGCCGCAAGCGCTGGAACTACCTCAATGCTGCGCCCTTCGCCGACATTCACGAGCGCTGGATTTCGCCCTATGCGGCCGCGGCGGTGGGGGTGCTGGCCAGGCTCAAACGGGACCTGGAGTCGTCGGGCCAACTTGACGAGGTGTGAGGGTGGCTTAGAATGTAGTCATGTGTCTACAATAGGGGGACCCCATGGTCATCTCCACAATCTCCAGCCGAACGTTCAATCAGGACACCAGTGGTGCCAAGCAGGCCGCCAAGCGCGGGCCGGTCTTCATCACCGATCGGGGTCGACCCGCCCATGTCCTGCTGACCATCGAGGACTATGAGCGGCTTGCCGGTCGGGCGGCCACCCTGGCTGAAGCCATGGCCCAGGCCACGGACTTCGACTTCGCGCCGCCCCGGCTGGGCAATTTCAAGTTGCAGCCCGCCGATCTGGACTGATGTTCCTCCTCGACACCAATGTCATCTCCGAGTTGCGGCGACCGGCGCGCGCTGACCCTGGCCTGCTGGCCTGGGCGTCAGCGATGCCCACCACACGCCTCTTCCTGTCGGCCATCACACTGTTGGAGATCGAGATTGGGGCCCTGCGGATAGCCCGCAGAGACCCGGTTCAGGGTCAGGTCCTGCGGGCCTGGATCGACGATCAGGTCCTGCCGATTTTCGGGGAACGGGTCCTGGCGGTGGACGCCGCCGTGGCGCGCCGGTGCGCCCAACTTCACGTTCCCGACCCCGCCTCCGAGCGCGATGCCCTGATTGCCGCCACGGCCTTGGTTCACGGCATGACCGTGGTGACCCGCAATGTTGCCGACTTTGCGACGCTGGGGGTGGCTCTGCTCAATCCGTGGCAGCCAGCAGTGGGTCGATAGGGTTGCCAGATCTTGATCGCATCTCGGCATAGGCGTCCAAGGCCCGTTGCCGGGCAAAGGCGTGGTCGACCATGGGGGCGGGATAGGTGTGGCCGAGCCGCACCCCGGCCCGGGCCAATTCCTGGCCGGTGGCCCCCCAAGGCGCGTGGATCAGCTTGGCAGGCAGTCGGGCCAGCTCGGGAACCCAGCGGCGGATATAGTCGCCGGGCGGGTCGAATTTTTGGCTCTGAATCACGGGGTTGAAGATGCGGAAATAGGGGGCGGCGTCGGCCCCGGAGCCGGCCACCCACTGCCAGCCCCCTGCATTGGAGGCATGGTCGGCGTCCACCAGGGTGTCCCAGAACCAGGCCTCTCCGTGCCGCCAATCCAGCAGCAGGTGCTTGGTGAGGAAACTGGCCACCACCATCCGCACCCGGTTGTGCATCCAGCCTGTGGCCCAGAGCTGGCGCAGGCCCGCGTCCACAATGGGATAGCCGGTGACCCCACCCTGCCAGGCGGCCAGCTCGCCGGGGGCCTCGCGCCAGGGGAAGGCGTCGAAGGTCGGGTTGAAGTTCATCTGGGCGAGGTCGGCCCCGTCCCGGTTGCGGGTGATGGCGGCGTTGAAGTCGCGCCAGCCCAGCTCGGCCAGAAATTTCTCCACTTCGCTGTCGCTGGCCCCGCCATGGTGCGCCGCAGCCAGGGCCGCCCGCCAACAGGCCTTGGGGCTGATCTCGCCGAAGTGCAGGTGGGGCGAGAGGCGCGACGTGCCCTCCACCGCAGGGCGGTCGCGGTCGGTGGCGTAGGTCGGAAGGCCCGTCGCGATGAACCGATCCAGGGCGCCCTGAGCCCCGGCCTCGCCAGGTTGCCAGGCCGAAAAGCCCTGGGACCAGTCTGGCGTGGTGGGGTGCAGCTTCCAGTCGGCCAGGGCGTCGGATGTCGGCCAGGCGGTCGGTGCGGGGAGGGTGGCGGGGGCAGGGGCGGGGGCGGGGCCGGTGTCTGCCACCATCTGCCGCGCAGTCCGCCAGAAGGGGGTGAAGACGCTGAAGGGACCGCCGGTCTTGGTGCGCACCGTCTCCAGATTTACCAGGTGGCCGCCATTGAAGCGGCGGGGCTCCACGCCGCCCGCTTTGAGATCCTGGGCCAGGCGGGCATCCCGTTCGGGGTAGCCGGGATCGAAGACCGCGTTCCAGGTGACGCAGGCGGCCCCGGTCTCGGCCGCCAAGGCCTCCACGATGTCGGCCGCGATGCCGCGCCGCAGGATCAGGCGCGAGCCCAGGGCCTCGAGATCGCCGGCCAGGGTGGCCAGGGACTTGTTGAGCCACCAGAGGGAGGCGGCACCTGGTCTCCTCAGGCCCGGCGTCTCATCCAGCACATAGAGGGGCAGGATGGGCTGGCCCCGACCGATGGCGGCGGCCAGCGCCGGGTTATCGGCCAGCCGCAGGTCGCGTCGAAACCAGACAATAGTCAGGGCCATGCTCAGAAGAACTCATCGAGGAAATGGTAGAAGGCGAGCCGGGCAGGGTCGGGGGCTGGTCCGGAGTAGTGCCGGGCCAGCAGGGCCAGGGCGTCGATCTGGGGGTGATTGTGCCGGGCTGAGCGCAAAAAGAGCGCCAGGTCCTGATGGCGATCGGCAATGCCGAAGCGGCCCAGATCAATCAGGGTGACACCGCCCTGCCCATCCCAGATGAAGTTGGGAAGGCTGGCGTCTCCGTGGGTCAGGACCAGGTCCTCACTCGCCGGGATCAGGTCCTGAAGCTGGGTCCAGGCCTGATGGGCGGTGAGGCCCAGACGCTCGGCATCAAAGTCGGTCTCATCAACCTCGCCGGCCGCCAGACGCGCCTCGGCTTGGGCGAGCTTCGCGCTCAGCCGCTGGTCAAAGGGGCAGGCAGCCAGCGGCAAACCGTGCAGGACCGAGAGGCTCAAGATCGTGGCGATCAGCCCATCGCGGGCCTGATCGGGGGTGACATGGGAGACTGGAACGCCCAGGGCGGCCCGCGTCACCAGGGCCAGGTCATCCCCGCAATCGCCCCACCACAGCACCTCGGGAACGACGACCTTGCCCGCCAGCCAGGTGAGGACCTCGGTTTCTCGAACCAGCAGTTCGGCATTGCCCGCCTGGGATCGGCCCGCCAGCTTCACGAAGACCTCGCCGCAGCGGGCCACCAGATCGCCGGACTTGCCGTGGGAGATGACCGTCTGCGGCCCGGTCATGGGCAGGCCAGCCTGTATCAGGGCCTGGGCGATGCGAGCGGCGTCCATGGCTCCAGATAGTCATGTTGCGCCCGCAAATCGACCCGTCATTGCGGGACAGATCGCCAAATCCAAAACAGCACTCGGCAGGCGCGGAGAATTCTGTGATCTTAGAAATGTGCAGCGGAACGGCGCGCACGTGGGGGCGGAACATGGCGAAGCTGGGCTGGATTGCACGGTCGGTAAAGGGCGTGCTGGCGGCCTGGTTCAAGCTCAATGGCTGGCGGGTCGAGGGGACCGCGCCGACCCGCAAGATGGTGGTGATCGCCGCACCCCACACCAGCAACTGGGACTTCGTCTATTTCATGGGTGGGGTCGACGGGCTGAACCTGAACCTCAGCTTCATGGGCAAGGACTCCCTGTTCCGCTGGCCCTTTGGCAAGATCATGCGCGAGCTGGGGGGCATTCCGGTCAACCGGTCGCAGTCGACCAATGCTGTCCAGGCCATGGTGGCCGAGTTCGCCGCCCGGGACGAGTTCATGCTGACCATCGCGCCCGAGGGCACGCGCGGCAAGGCCGGCCAGTGGAAGACCGGCTTCTACCATATCGCCCTGGGGGCCGGGGTGCCCCTGGTGTTTGGGCTGATGGACTATAAGCGCAAGGTGGTGGGCCTGGGCCCGGCCATCATGCCCAGCGGCGACTATGAGGAGGACATGGCCCAGATGGCCGCCTTCTATAATGCCTGCACCCCGAAGTTTCCGGACCGGGCGACGCGGCTTTAGGGGGCTGATGTAAGATTTGCGCCCCGGCGATTCCAGTGTGACCGATTTGGCCCAAGCCCTGCTGAATACACTCGCCGTAACCACGACCTCAGAACATCCCGATCAATTGCT
>JANPAO010000432.1:0-1626 GCA_031429955.1 Phenylobacterium sp.
GCGAGCCCCGGCCGGCCAGATCTCCACCCCCTGCAGGGCCGGCATGGCGGCCACCACCCGGCGGGCGCCGGGGACCAGGGGCGCGAGGAAGGGCGTGGCAAAGCCCAGGCCCAGGACATCCAGGCCCGCGCCGTCGCCCCAGGTCTCCACCACCTTGCGGCCGGTCATCTCACGGGCCGCCCGCCCCAGCCTGGAGGCGTAGAACTGGCGGAGATCGAGAACATCGCGGCGCATGTGCTAGAGCATTCTCCGATAAGTGGGACCCGGTTATCGGATCGAAAAATGCTCTAACTTTTTGAATTAGAGCCCTTTTAATCCCTTTAGACGATTCCGCCTAAAGGGAAAGGGCTCTCGACTTAAGGCCGCGCTCGACTTATCGCGACTCCCAACCTACCCAAACAGCCAAGGCGCGCGACGCGCCGGAGGACGTCCATGTCGATCACGGTTCATCAGTTCGCCTGCCTGTCGGACAATTACGGCTTCCTGGTGCGCGACGACGCCACCGGCAAGACCGCCTGTATCGACACCCCTGATGCCGAGGCGATCCTTGCCGAGCTGGCCAAGCTGGGCTGGGGTCTGGACCTGATCCTCAACACCCACTGGCATCCCGACCACGCCGGCGGCAACGCCCAGATCAAGGCTGCCACCGGAGCCACCGTCATCGGCCCGGCCGAGGTGGAGCGGCTGTCGCCGGTGGACCGCCAGGTGGCCGGCGGGGATGTGGTGGACCTGGGGGAAACTTGCTTTGCGGTGATCGAGTCCGGTGGCCACACCCTGGGGCACATCGCCTTCTACGACGCAGCCAGCCACTCAGCCTTTGTGGGCGACACCCTGTTTGCGCTGGGCTGTGGTCGGCTGTTTGAGGGGACACCGGCCCAAATGTGGGACAGCCTACAGCGGCTGGCCGCCCTGCCCGACGACACCACCGTCTATTGTGCCCACGAATACACCGCCTCCAATGCCCGCTTTGCCCTGTCGGTGGATGCCGACCCGGCCCTGAAGGCCCGCGCTGAGGCGATTTTCGCCGCCCGCGAGCGGGGCGAATGGACCGTCCCCACCACCATCGGCCTGGAAAAGGCCACCAACCCCTTCCTGCGGGCCCCAGTCCTGAGGCCGGACATGATCCCCCACGAGGCCTTCGGCGCCGTGCGGGCGGCCAAGGATAGCTTCAAGGGCTAACACCCGTTCGCACCTCGACCGTCAGATGTTGGTCATCGTTGGCCGGGGATCAGGCGCGCAAACCCTTATCGGCCAAGGCTTGGTTGAAACCACGACACCCATACATCGGCCTTTGGTCTCTCCACAGGGCTGACGAGGTGTCTGCAGCGGTCAGCGACCGCCGGCGGCGGCCATGATCTTGTCGGAGGAGGGTCGCCCCGCCAGGCCGGCGGCCGGGGTGATGGTGATCCGCATGACCCCCTGCTGCACCGCCGCCCCGGGCTTGTGACCCTCCACCAGCCGCACCTTGGTGAAGCGCCCGATCAGGGCCAGGCCGCCCGGTCGCCGTGCCAGCCGGATCACCGCCTCCGACGTCACCAGGGCGGCATCGGCCACCAGGGCCGAGGACTCCGGCGAGGCATCGGCCTCAAAGGGGATCAGCCGCCGCGCCGCCCGAGTCGCCCGGGC
>JANPAO010000433.1:0-3097 GCA_031429955.1 Phenylobacterium sp.
CAGCCCAAAGCTGGTGGGGCTGGGAACCTCGCCGCAATAGTAGGGGCGGGTGGCCAGGAAGCAGTTGGCCGAGGTGCCCGGCAGCAGGGCCACGGCGAAGTGGTTGTCTTCGTCCTCGGTCTTCATATAGCGGATCGAGGCGCTGAGGTTTTCGGTCGGATCGAAGTTCAGGCCCGCATAGTACTGCTGCGAGCTCTGGCCCCCGAGATACTCGCCGATATTGGCACCGTTGGCGTACTGGCCGTCGACCTCAAGGCTCTTGCCGCCGATGATGCCGGTCAGGCCCTGCATGATCGGGCCCGAGACATAGGCCGAGATTTCCTTGCGGTCGTCGCTGCCCACCGTCAGCTTCAGCTGGCCATTGACCTCGCTGGAGGACGGCTTGCGGGTCACCACGTTGACCGCGCCGGTTTCGGTGCCGCGACCAAAGACCGCCGACTGCGGACCCTTGATCACCTCGACGCGGGCGGCATTCTCAATGTCCAGGGCCGAGAAGTCGCCGAAATAGGGGATGCCGTCGACGAAGATGCCGACCTTGCCTTCGGAGATCAGGATGGCGGCACCGCCCCGGATCACCGGCCGGTCGCCATCGCGACCAAAGGCGGCCTGGACCTGGAGGCCCGGGGTGAATTCTGCGACGCCGGGGATGTCGGCCACCAGGCGCTCTTCCAGGGCCTTCTCGCTGAAGGCCGAGACCGAGATCGGGACGTCCTTGAGGTTTTCTTCGCGCTTACGAGCGGTGACCACCAAGGTCTCGACCTCGGTGACACTGGTGCCTTGCGCGAAGACCGGGGTGGTCCAGCAGAGCGCTGCCACGGCGGCCTGAGCGACAAGAATCTTCCGGGTTAGGCGCGTGCGGTTGACAGACATGAAGCCCCCTCGAGCAAATGATATAAGAGTATATCAATTCATCGAGTCCACGGCGTCAACCGGCCATCGGGGCTAACTTGTCCGGACAAGTCCAAGTGTCACGGAAATATCACGGGTTGGTCAGATGACCCCGTCCCCTGCCAGTCGCGCGATAACCGCCGCCTGACGCTGGGCATAGAAGGCCGGGTTGGGGCTGATCAGCGCCCCGGTGGCATCCACCAGACTGTTGCGAGGCTGGATCTCCTGGTCGCCAAGGGCGTCGCGCCAGAGTCCCAGGGGTTGGCGTGACAGGATATTGCCCATGCCGGGCCGTCGGCGATAGCGGCGCAGGGCGGAGATGTCGATCTCCGCATAGGCCGCCATGCTCTCGCCATATCCGGCCTCGGCCAGGATCAGTCCCCGGAAGTCCACGACCTTTGACGATCCATCGGTGGAGGCCTTGGGAATGGCGATGCCTTCGATCCCGGCCGAGTTGGCCGACACCACATAGGCCAGATTCTCGATGGCGCGGGCCTGTTTGGCGATGTTCTTGGGCGTGGTCAGGGGGCTGGCGATCTCGCTGGAGGAATGCACGAACAGCTCAGCTCCCCGGATGGCAAAGGCCCTGGCGATTTCCGGATAAAGGATTTCCTCCGAGGCAATGGCCGCCAGCCGGCCAAGCTCGGTCTCCACCACCGGGAAGACCCCATCCAGACCATAGACCTCCAGGTAGCGTTCCCAGACATCATAGGGGCTGGGGGCAAACAGCGAGACCAGCCGACGGTAGCGCAAGATCACCTGGCCCGACGGCGCGATGATGAAGGATGTCTGGAAATAGAGGCCGGGGAAATGGCGATCCTGCTCATAGGCATTGCCGGCCAGGAAGACATCGGCGACCCGCGCCGCCTCCCCCAGGGCCGCATACTCCGGTCCGTCCATAGCCAGGGCCGCCTTCTGGGCCCAGACGGCGGCGACCTCCCCCATGGGAAATCCGGTGAGGAAGTATTCCGGCAGCACCACCAGCCGCACGTCAGACCCCGCAAAGCGCTTGGAGGCCTGGATCTGCCCGCTGATGCGCGCGATGGCCGCCAGCATCCGGGGCCGCGCGTCCTCTGCGCCGTGGGCGTCGTTGATCGCATGGCAGGTGGTCTGCAGCGCCAGGGCGAGATAAGGGCTGGGCGTGGTCATCTGCGGCTCCGCTCGCGGCCCTCGCGCCGCGTTCGAATTGGTATAGACTTAGATCAATTGCCGATTGAAGCCCCCAGGAAAGAGGCGCGTTGATTTAGCCATGGATGGCGAGTTGAACCCGGCGCGACTGAAGGCGTCCCTGCTGGACGAGAGCCTTCCCACGCCGCTCTATCACCAGATCTACCTGGTTCTGCGGGAGCGGATTCAAAACGGCCTGCTGGCGGCCGGGGCCACCCTGCCCGGCGAGCAGGAGCTGTCCAAGACCTTCAACGTCTCGCGAATCACGGTCAAACGCGCCCTCAATGAGCTGGCCGCCGACCGGCTGGTGACCCGGCATCGCGGGCGCGGCACCATTGTTGCCGGTGGGGTGGTGATCCCCATGGTCCGGGGGTCCTTTGACAATCTGATCGAGAGCCTCAAGATCATGGGGCTGGAGACCGATGTCGAGCTGCTGGAGGCCCATATCGAGCCGGCCGACAGCGTGGTGGCGGGCCTGTTGCACATCGCTAGCGGTGCACCTGTTCAGTTTGCGGTGCGCTTGCGTAAGCTACAGGGCGAGCCGTTTTCCTACCTCACCACCTTTGTGCCGGCTGAGATCGCCGAAAAATACACCACCGAGGAACTGGCGACGACGCCGATCCTGACCCTGCTGGAGCGAGCCGGGGCCCCGGCCTTTGAGGCCGAGCAATGGATCAGCGCCGCCGGGGCTGAACCCAAGATCGCCGCAGCTCTTGGGGTTGATACCGGCTCGCCGCTGCTAATGATTGAGCGGGTGATGTTCAGCGCCCATGGCGCGCCCATTCAGCTCATCCGGGCGCTCTACCGCCCCGACCGATTCCAGTACCACTTCAAATCCAAGCGCCGCCGCCAGGGCGAAGCCTGGACCTGAAATCGCACCTTGCATCCGATCGGCCTCTCAGCAAATGATATAAAGATAGATCATTTGCTGAGGTCCCATGGATCTGGTCGCCGCGACCCTTCTGCATCTACTGGTGTTCGTCTACTGGCTGGGGGGTGACCTGGGGGCCTTCTATGCCTCGTTCATCGTGGCCGATGCCAA
>JANPAO010000434.1:0-6086 GCA_031429955.1 Phenylobacterium sp.
CGGCACCCAGCCGGCACCCAGTTCCACACTGGCACCCCGCAGGGTTGGGAACCGCTCGAACACGCCGTCGATCAGCATCACCGAAAGGAAAACCTCAGGCCCCTGGTGCAGGATGGCGATATCCTTGCTGCGCAGGTTCTCTCCGCCGCCCATCCAGTCGGCCACCAGCCCGCGGCCATTGTTCATCCAGGCCTTGGCCTGTTGCAGCGGCGCGCCGCCGACATGCAGCAGGAAGGGCGTGCCGCTCTCGGCCAGCCGGGCCCAGAAGGGGTCGAAGTCCAGGTGCCCGGGGGAGCGATCCCCGCAGGTGCGGTGGGGAATCCACACCGCCTTGAGGCCTGCCTCAATGGCTGAGTCCAACTCAGCGATGGCCAGGGCTGGCTCGTCCAGAGGGATGATCGCAACCCCGAGCAAGCGGTCGTCGCTGGCACAGAAGTCGGCCATGTGACGGTTGTGGGCTCGGGTCGCTCCGTAGCGCAGCTCTGGCGTCACCCGCGAGGAGGCCGAGAAGGGCAGGGCGACGCTGTGGGTCGCAAACACCAGCTGCTTCTTGAAGCCCAGGAGGTCCATGGCTCGACTGCGGTCGGCGGAGTCAAAGGCCCCGAGCGCTTGGATTTCCTTTGATGTCTCGATCAGCCGATCCCCCAGGGCGATCTGGGCGGCAATGTGCTGGGCGCTGTGCCGGCTGCCTTGGGCGACGATGATCGCAACCTCCTCATCGGTGACCAGGGAGGCGCTGTAGCTCACCTCTGGGATATCATCGCGCAGGTTGGGGTCGGCGTACTTCTTCAGGAAGTCCGGTAATTCCATGATGTGGCTGTCGGCGTCGTAGAACGCCCGATGTGCGGGAGCGTAGGCCATCAAAATTCCTCCAATGGCCCTCTGTGCGCCGTGCGGGTTCACGGCGATGGAGCCTCAATCACCGCACTATCTGGCGAAGATCGGGCCATGTCACGGTGTTTGGCGGGTCTGAATAGGCTTAACGGATTAACCATCTCGCTTAATCCTAGCGCAAACCCTTGGCGCGCATGGTTTCCCTCAGGATCGGCGCACCGGGCGTGCGCGAGCTAGGGAAATGGGATCATGCTCGACCAACGTCACCGCGCCTTGGCGCGGAACCTCGCGGTAACCTTGATGGCCGGCGCCGCCCTGGCGGCTTGCGCGACCCCTCATCCTCGATTGGCCAGCAAGTTTCCGACGGCGGCTCCTGGTGCCATGCCCTCCGGAGAGGGGGGTCGGCAGAAGGTCGGTGCGCCCTATCAGGTGTCCGGGATCTGGTACGTGCCGCACGAAGATCCGCAGTACAATGCCACCGGCGTGGCCTCTTGGTACGGCGATGAGTTCCACATGAAGCGAACCGCCAACGGCGAGACCTTCGACATGAATCTGGTCTCAGCGGCCCACACCACCCTGCCGCTGCCCTCCATCG
The DNA here is from genome assembly GCA_031429955.1 of Phenylobacterium sp. Taxonomy (GTDB): domain Bacteria; phylum Pseudomonadota; class Alphaproteobacteria; order Caulobacterales; family Caulobacteraceae; genus Phenylobacterium. The sequence continues at coordinate 1,430 of JANPAO010000434.1, forward strand.
TCGAGGTGACCAATCTGGACAATGGCAAGACCATTCAGGTGCGGGTGAACGATCGTGGCCCCTTTGTTGGTGGACGCCTGATCGACCTCAGTCATGAGGCCGCGCGGCAATTGGGTTATGACCGAAAGGGCTTGGCAAACGTCAGGGTGAAGTATGTGGGGCCAGCCAGTCTGGCGGGGCCCGAAACCGGGATGCGCTATGCCAGCAACGCGCCGCCTACAAGCTATGGAGCCCCGGCTCCGCCGGCCTATGCCCCCCCGCTGCCAGCCTACATTCCGCCAGCACCGGTCGCCGTCGCGGCGGCCAGCCTGCCACCGATCACAGGGACCGCGACCTCCTCTGCACCGCAGGGCCAGGCCCCGCCCGTTGCCGCCAGCGGCTATCGAATCCAGGCCGGGGCCTTCAGCGACCCGGCCAATGCCCGCCGGGTCGCCAATCAATTGGCGAGCGACGGCGTGGCCACCATTGAGCCGGTTCAGCGCCCCGACGGGGTGACCCTCTACCGGGTCGTTCTGCAGGGGGGTGTCGACGAGGGCGCCGCCTGGGGACTTCGGGACAAGGTCGCTTCCTATGGGTTTGCCGAGGCCCGCGTGCTTCGGCCCTTCTAGGCGGCTGGACAAACCGCGCGGAGCCGCCATGTTGTCCCGGTGGCGCGCGGCAAGTTCATAACCTTTGAGGGCGGTGAAGGGGTGGGGAAATCCACCCAGGTCCGACGCCTTGTCGCTTGGCTGCAAAGCCAGGGTATCGATGTCGTGGCCACCCGCGAGCCCGGCGGCTCACCCGGTGCCGAAGCCATTCGGGCGTTGGTGTTGACCGGACTGGCCGATCGTTGGAGTCCGTTGACGGAAACCCTGCTGATGTACGGTGCCCGGCGCGATCACATTGAACGGACAATTGAACCTGCGCTGCAGCGAGGGGCTTGGGTGGTCTGCGACCGCTTCGCCGATTCGACGCGGGCCTATCAGGGCGGCGCTGGGGCCGTCCCCATCGAACTGATCCAAGCCCTGGAAACACACGTTCTGGGGCTCAGCAAACCCGACCTGACCCTGGTGTTCGACCTTCCTGTGTCCATTGGACTTGATCGTGCCGAGCAGCATGCCAAGGCCTCGGGCCACACTGAAACGCGCTTTGAGTCCAAAGGCGTGGCGTTCCATCAACGAATTCGGGCCGCCTTCCTTGCCACAGCCGCCGCCGAACCCGAGCGCTGCGTGCTAATCGACGCCTCGGGAGATATGGACATCGTCGAGTCCGAGATCCATCGCGTGGTTGAAGATCGGCTCTTGGCCGATGTCTGACGACATCCCCCATCCCCGGGACGTCTTCACTCTTCAGGGTCATGAAGAAGCTGAGGCCGCCTTCGAGGCCAGCCGCGCAAGAGGCCGTCTGCACCATGCCTGGTTGCTCACAGGGCCTGAGGGTGTGGGGAAGGCCACCTTTGCCTATCGCGCGGCGCGGCGGTTGCTGGGGGCACCGCCAGCGCCGGAATACGGCGCATTGGGGTCAGATCCTGATCACGCGGTGAGCCGTCAGGTCATGGCCCGTTCCCACCCCGACCTGCTGATTCTGGAGCGGGTTGGCGAGGACGGGAAGCCGCGCAAGGTGATCCCGGTGGACGAGGCCCGCAAGCTGTCGGAGTTCTTCTCCAAATCCCCGGCCAGCGCTCCCCATCGGGTGGTGATCATTGATGCCGCCGATGACCTGAATGCCAATAGCGCCAATGCGGTGCTCAAGTCCCTGGAGGAGCCGCCAGCCAGCGGGGTCCTGCTGCTGATTTCCCACTCGCCGGGTCGGCTCCTGGCCACCATCCGCTCGCGCTGCCGGCGGCTGGCCTTTCATGGGCTGTCGGAGGCCGGCGCGGCGGCGTTTGTGCAGGAGAGGACAGCGACCAATCCCGAGGATGCCCTACGACTGGCTCGGATGGCGGTGGGCGCGCCTGGCCGGGCCTGGGCCTTGGCCAATGCCGGGGCTGTGGTCATGGATGATGCCGCCAAGGCCTTGCTCAGTGACCTGCCCAGGATAGATGAGTCTGCGGCTCTAGCCCTGACGGATAGATTCCGGGGCGGGGAGGGGGCCAACCAGTTCAACCTGTTGTTCGAGCGCCTGGCCGAGCGGGTGCATGGCCGTGTCCTGTCCCAGGCGAATGCCGGTCTGGGCGGGCTTGATCGCTGGGCTGTGGCATGGGAGAGCCTGCAGCGTCTGCCGCGCGAGGTTGAAGCCGTGAACCTGGATCGCACAGATGCCCTGTTCACGGCGCTTTCTGATCTGCGTGACGCCGCGCGCGCCTGAGCCCGTCATGTTGATCGATAGCCACGTCAACCTTCACGCCCCACAGTTTGACGAGGATCGTCAGGCCGTCATCGACCGCGCGCGCGCCGCCGGCATCGGGCTGATGGTCAATATCTGCGACAAGGTCCCCAACTTCCCGGCGGTTCGGGCCTTGGCCGACCAGCCCGATATCTGGTGTACCGTTGGAGCCCATCCCCATGAGGCCAAGGACCACGGGGACCTGACGGCCCAGTGGCTGATCGATCAGGCCGCCGACCCTCGCGTGGTGGGGATCGGGGAGACGGGCCTGGACTTCCACTATGACCTGAGCCCGCGCGATCTGCAGGCCAGTGTCTTTGCGCGCCACATCGCTGCGGCCCGGGAGACCGGCCTGCCCCTGGTGGTCCACACCCGGCAGGCCGATCAGATGATGGGCGACATCCTGGAGGCCGAGCACGCCAAGGGGGGCTTCCCAATTCTGATGCACTGCTACACCTCCGGCTCCGAACTCGCGGCTCGAGCTGCCGCCCTGGGAGCCTGGTTCTCCGTCTCTGGCATTGCCACCTTCAAGGCGGCGGAGGATGTGCGAGCCGTCGTGCGCGACATGCCCGGTGATCGGATCATCGTCGAAACGGACTGCCCCTATCTGGCGCCTGTGCCCCATCGGGGTCGCCGCAATGAACCGGCCTATCTGCCAGATGTCCTAGCCAAGCTTGCCGAGATCCGTGGCTGGGGTCGCGAGGAGGCGGAGGCGCGGACGCAAGAGGCCTTCTTCAATCTCTTCACCAAGATCCCCCGGCCGTGAGCGCGGTCCTGGAATTCACGATCCTGGGCTGCGGCTCCTCGGGTGGCGTGCCCCGGGCCGACGGTGACTGGGGGGCCTGTGATCCGGCAAACCCTCGAAACCGGCGACGGCGCTGCTCGCTGCTGGTCCGCCGTCTGGGGGAGGGGCCTGAGTCATCCACCACGGTGCTGGTGGACACTTCACCCGATCTGGTGAGCCAGACCTCTGATGCGGGCGCGCGTCGGTTGGACGCGGTGCTGCTGACCCACGACCATGCCGACCAGATCCACGGGATCGACGACATCCGCGCCTTCGCCATCGGCCAGCGCGCCCGCATCCCCTGCTACAGCGATGAGGCCACCGCCCGCTCGGCGCGGCGGAGGTTTGGCTACATCTTTGAGGCCGAGGCCGGCTATCCCGCCATCGCCAACCTGCAGCCGATCCCGGCGCACGGTGAGCCCTGGCAGGTGGGGGGACCGTCCGGGGCCATCCCGGTTGTCACCTTCGACCAGGACCATGGTCTGGTGCGCTCTGTCGGCTACCGGTTCGGCGATGTGGCCTATTCCAGCGATGTGGTGGACCTGGACGCGGCAGCCTTCGACGCTCTGCGCGACCTGGATGTCTGGATTGTCGATGCCCTTCGCTGGCGACCGCACCCGACCCACGCCCATGTTGAGCGGACGTTGGAATGGATCGCGCGGCTGCGGCCGCGTCGTGCCATCCTCACCAATATGCATATCGACCTGGACTATGAGGACCTGAAATCTCAACTGCCTACGGGTGTCGAGCCGGCCTTCGATGGCATGAGATTTAAACATGAAGTCAGCGGACGATTTCCTTGATAGAACTGCCACTTAAGCTGGGGTTTCTCGCTTCAAGAAATGGCACTGCGATGCGGGCTGTGGTGGCCGCGATCGCCGGGGAAAGCCTCAGGGCCGAAGCCTGCCTGGTGATCAGCAACAACCGTAAGGCGACGGCGCTGGCGTTTGCGCAAGACCATGGGATCGCCAATCTCTGCCTGCCCACGGAGCGCGATCCGGTCGCCGCCGACCTGGCGCTGCGCGATGCCCTGGCCGCTGCCGGAGCCGAACTGGTGGTGCTGTCGGGCTATCTGCGAAAGCTAGGTCCAGCCACCCTGACGCACTACCGAAACCGCGTCCTGAATGTCCACCCCGGCAGATTGCCGGAGTTTGGCGGGGAGGGGATGTACGGTCGGCGGGTGCATGAGGCGGTCATTGCGGCCGGCGTCCCGGTCAGCGGTGCCACCATCCACCTGGTGGACGAGGAATATGATCGCGGCCCGATCCTGGCCCGCCGCGACTTGACCCTGGCACCCGGCGAGACGGTCGACAGCCTGGAGGCGCGGATTACCGCCCTGGAGCCGGCACTCTTTGTCGAGACCCTGCGGGCCATCGCGGCGGGCGACCTGCTTCTGCCAGGCTAGACTGCCGTCAGGGCGGCCCTGGCCGGCACGGGCAGGGGGTTGCCGGCGGCCTTGGCACGGGCCTCGCCCCGGCTGATTTCCCGATGCAGATCATCGACATAGATGCCAAAGTCTACCTGAATCGTGTGGCGCTTGGAGGCGTAGTAGTGTCCCAGGTGGGTCTG
>JANPAO010000435.1:0-3762 GCA_031429955.1 Phenylobacterium sp.
GGAGCCCAGGGCACCCTCCACGGTGGGGATCACCAGGGACCAGTCGGGGCCGACGCCATCGGCATAGGTGGCGATCTCGGCAAGTCCTGCGGGACTCACGAGACCGGTGTCCTCCTTGCTCACCAGCCGCACGCGCCGTGCTGAGGAGAGCTTGGCGAAGGCCTTCAAGGGCTGTGTTTCAAAGCACTGGACGAAGACCGGGGCGCGGCGGCTGTTCAGCCCGCCGGCCTTCAGAGCGTCGGCCAGCCGCTGTTCAATGGGCTTGCCAAGGCTCGCCAGGAAGGTCGGATGCTTCATCTCCGGATAGACGCCGATCACCCGGCCTACCCGGCCGCTCTCGGCCTTGGCCAGGTCAAGCACCTCCTGGAAGGTGGCGATGGACTCATGTCCGTCAAAGGCCGCACTGATGGGGCGCAGGGTCGGCAAGCGTTCGCGGGCACGCAGGGTCTTGAGCTCGGCCAGGGTGAAGTCTTCGGCAAACCAGCCCTCGATCGCCTCCCCGTCCACGCTCTTGGTGGTCTTGCGAGCCGCAAACTCCGGGCACGCGGCAACATCGGTGGTCCCGGAAATTTCGTTTTCGTGACGCACCACCAAGTGCCCGTCGCGGCTGACCACCAGATCGGGCTCGATGAAGTCGCAGCCCTCTGCAATGGCCAGGCGATAGGCCATCAGGGTGTGCTCAGGCCGCTCGCCACTGGCCCCACGATGGGCGATGACGATGGGCCGCTGGCGGCGGGCAATGGCGGGGGTTGCGGCAAGGGCTGCGGCGGCGATGGTCAGGGCGCGTCGGGTCAGGGTCATGGCTCCGATCTAGCCCCGGTTCACGACATTTGCGTCAAGCCTTCCCCTCAGGCGGCAGCCCGCAGTCGCTGGAGCATCAGGGGATGTAGTTCCAGGTTGGCGGCACAGACGCTGCCGGCGCTCAGCACGTCATCAGCCCCGTCGATGGTGGTGACCTTGCCGCCCGCCTCGCTCACCAGCAGCATGCCGGCCGCCAGATCCCAGGGCTTCAGGTCCCGCTCCCAATAGCCGTCGAAGCGGCCGGCCGCCACGAAGGCCAGGTCCAGGGCCGCGGCCCCAAACCGCCGAACGCCTGCCACCCGCTGGCTGATCTGGTGCAGCTCCTTCAGGAAGGTGGCGTGTTGGCCATGTCCCAGGAAGGGGATGCCGGTGGCCAGCACGCTCTCGTCCAGCTTCTGCCGGGCGGCGACCCTCAGACGCTTGTCATTGACGAAGCAACCCTTGCCCTTTTCGGCCCAGAACAGCTCGTTGGTGACGGGATTGTAGGTCACTGCGGCCACCACCATACCCTCCCGCTGCAGGGCGATATTGATGGCAAAGTGGGGGATGGCGTGCAGGAAGTTGGTGGTGCCGTCCAGGGGGTCGACGATCCAGGTGTGGGTCTTGTCGGTGCCCTCGATCAGGCCCCGCTCCTCGCCCAGGAAGCTGTAGCCCGGACGCGCCTTCTGCAGCATTTCGAAGATGGTCTGCTCGGCCTTCAGGTCGGCGGCCGAGACGAAGTCGGCGGCACCCTTCTTGGAGACCTGCAGTTCGGTCAGTTCGCCGAAGTCGCGGTTTAACCCCCGCGCGGCCTTGCGGGCGGCGTCGGACATGACCTTCAGCAGGGCGGTCTGGGTGGACATCAGTCGGCCCGCCGCAGGTATTCGCCGGTCTCGGTGGCCACCAGGACCCGTTCGCCCGCCTCCATATAGGGCGGGATCAGGATGCGCATGCCGTTGTCAGCCTTGGCCGGCTTGTAGGAGGAGGACGCGGTCTGGTTCTTTACCACGGCGTCGGCCTCGACGATGGTCAGGACCACATGGTCAGGCAGGGTGATGCTGATGGGCCGGTCCTCGAACAGTTGCAGCTTCACCACCATGCCGTCCTGCAGGAAGCGGACCTGATCCTCGCCGACGAAGTCCTTGGCCAGCTCGATCTGGTCATAGGTTTCCTGGTCCATGAACACCAGCATGTCGCCCTGCTCATAGAGGAAGGAATAGTCCTTCTGGTCCAGATGGATCTGTTCGACCGTATCAGAGGTCCGCCAGCGTTCGTTCAGCTTGCGACCATCCTCGATGTTTTTCAGCTCGCACTGGGCAAAGGCCCCGCCCTTTCCAGGCTTGACGTGGACCACCTTGACGGCAACCCACAGGCCTCCGTCGTGCTGCAGGATGAAGCCTGGCTTGATCGCGACGGCGTTGATCTTGGACATGGGGTTCTTTGCACGGCGCGCGAAATTTGAGGCGCGGAACCTAGTGGGACCAGGCGGTCAAGGCAAGGCGAGGCGTCATCGGCGATCGGCCAGGCCCAGGGCGATCTGCTGGTTGAAGGCCGCCACGGCGGTGGCGGGACCCTGCGGGTGGGCCCAGACGCCGGCCGAGACCGCCAGGAAGTCCGCCCCAGTGGCCGCCAAGCCGCGCGCGGTTTCCACGGTGATTCCACCGATGGCGACGCAGGGAATCTCCATCACCTCCTGCCAGATGGACAGGATCTCTGGCTCCGGCCGGGTCGTTGCATCCTTGGTGGTGGTGGGGAAGAAGGCGCCGAAGGCCACATAGTCGGCACCGCCCTCAGCTGCCTCCATCGCCAGGTGGCGGCTGTCGTGGCAGGTGACACCGATCATGGCGTCGGCTCCCATGATCTTGCGGGCCTGGGCGAGCGGCATGTCGTCCTGGCCAATGTGGACCCCATCGCAGCCCAGCTTGGCGGCCAGGACCGGATCGTCATTGAGAATTACTGCGGCCCCACCGGCGTGGATGATGGGCGACATGACCCGCACTGTTTCTGCCACGATCGCTTCGGGCTGGTCCTTCAGGCGGATCTGCACGGCGGCCACGTCCCCGGCGGCCAGGGTCTGGGCCAGGAGGGTGCCGAAGGTGGCCAGGTCGTCGATCCGGGGTGGGGTGATCAGATAGAGGCGGCAGGTGGGGCGCATGGGAGGGGTTTAGCCTGCCGTCGCGGCCAAAGGGACCCCTGGGCGCTAGATGATAATGAGTTGCAACCTCGTTCGCGTCTTGCTAGGTTGGAGCGTGGTCAGGGGAAGGACATCCTTTGTACGTCTGCAACTGCAATGGCATCCGGGAGCGTGAGGTCCGCGCCGCCATCGAGGGCGGGGCCCAGCGGCCGTCCGAGGTCTTCCAGGCCTGCGGTGCCCGACCCCAGTGTGCCCGCTGTGTCTGCGACATGAAGCAGATGATTGACGACCAGGCACAGGCCCTGAGCTACGCCGCCGAATAACCGGGACGGCCTTGCGACTGCGAGGCCAAATCACTTGCAAACATAGGCTTTGACAGTCGCCCCGGCGCGCCGGAGGTTGCCGTTCGAACCCCAATCCATGGAGGCTCCCGTGAAGGGCGACAAGGCAATCATCAAGCTGCTGAATGCAGTTCTGACCAACGAACTGACGGCGGTGAACCAGTACTTCCTGCACGCGCGGATGTACCAGAACTGGGGTCTGGCCCGGCTGGGCGCAGTGACCTACGAAGAGTCCATCGGCGAGATGAAGCACGCCGACAAGCTGATCAAGCGCATCCTCTTTCTCGACGGCCTGCCCAACCTGCAGGATCTGCACAAACTGAAGATCGGCGAGACGGTGCCCGAATGCCTGGCCGCAGACCTGGCCGTGGAACTGGGCGGTCGAACCGACCAGATCGCCGGCATCAAGCTCTGCGAAGAGGCCGCCGACTATGTCACCCGCCAACTGCTGCGGCCAGGCATTCGGGCACCGTCTCGCCGATCTTCAGTTTGTGCAGATCCTGCAGG
>JANPAO010000436.1:0-2116 GCA_031429955.1 Phenylobacterium sp.
GATCCGGCGGGCGGTGTGGAAGTCGATGTCGGCCAGTTCGCACAGCGCCACCAGGAACTTGCTGGTCTCACGATTACGCAGGAAGCCGGCCAGGACCGGCGGGGTGATCGACCCGCGCAGCCGAAGTTGCCGCACCGCAGCCTCGGCCTGGGCATAGTCGGCGGGCAGGGCCCCGTCCTGGGCTGCCATCTGCTTGCGGCCAGCAGCCAGGGCCGCGTCCAGGGCATCGGGATCAAGCTCGGCGTTCCGCGCCAGGATCTGGTTGCGAAGCCTAGCCTCGACGACAAAGTACATTTCGTTCAGCAGGTCGATGGGCAGGTCCTTGCGACCCACGACAGCCTGGTGCAGGGACGGGTTCTCCAGGGCCCGATCCACCACCACCTCCTGGGCGGCGCGGGAAAGCGTCGCGCCGTCATTGGCCAACAGAGTGCCCAGGGTCTCATCATCGCCACGCTCGACAATGGCGTCCGTCACCGCCTCAGGCACGGTCGTGCGCTGGGAAATGGCCCGCAGGTGATCCTGGCCGTGGGTGCGGGCCACCGACAGCAAGTCAGCTTCGCTCAAGGCCCTGGAGGCCTCCAGCAGGGGACCGGCCACATCGATGTCGTTATCACCGGCCAGGGATCGCACCAGGCCGCCAGGGGCGAGAGCGGAACCGGCCATGCGTTGGGCCAGCTCCGAGCGGACCGCCTGTTCCATCTCCCCGGCCAGTTGGGTCAGGACATCGTCGAACAGGGCCATTTCGCCCGGGCCGCGCTGGTCGTCGGTGGTGAAGAACAGGTCGGTGACCCCGCGCAGCAGTTCCCGCCGCCGCGCGCTGGAGGGCTCCTGGGCCATCTCGATCAGGTCGTGCAGCTTGGTGCGGGTCATCGACGCCTCAGAAGGGTCCGCCCTGCAGGCCCTCGTCGGCGTCGTCGCCCTTGTCCTCGGCGGCCTTAGGCGCGTCGGGGGGGCCGATGAAGACGTAGCCATTGCCGGCGGGGGGTTCCGGAATGGTGTCGGGTTCCAGGCCATAGGACCGGTGCAGGGAATAGAGCTTCGAGGGCTCCCCCTGCTGGCGAGGGGTCGCGGCGGCGATTTGCTGCGGTGGCGCGACCGCAGGGGTCGGGCCGCCGTAGAGGCTGGTGGGCAGGGGGCCGCTGGCCAAGGCGGCGGGTGGGCCGGTGATCTCTGGTTCGGGGGGCGGCACGGCGCTACGCGTCGGCTGGTAGGGAACCTGGGGAACGAAGACTTGATAGGGCGGCGCCTGGTAGGTCGCCCGTCGCGCGCCAGGCGGGGGCTGGAGATCCTCACCAGGGGCGGCCGCCTCGCGACCCCGGATGAATTGCCCGGCCAAGGCCAGGGGTTCGGGCCGGCTGAGCTGACCGGGCGGACCGCCGGGGCCGCCATAGTTGCGCTTGTTGGACCAGCCCAGCATGGGGCCTGCGGGCATCGGGGCCTGGACGGGGACCCGCTCGACATAGCGAACCTTATCCTCCTCCTGTGAGGCGGGATTGACCGCGCGAAGCACGGCGGCGATGGCGAGGCCCAGGCGCATGATGTGGCGACGCTAGACCGAGCCCCTTAACCCTCTGCTAACAACCTCGGCTAACGCCCTCGCCACCAGGCCAGACCCGCCCGCTCGGCGCGCTCCAGTAGCGCGTGGAGCACCACGCCCATGAGACCTAGCACCACCAGGGCCGCGATCATCCGGGCGGTCTGCAGCTTGTTGCCAGCGTCCAGGATGCGCCAGGCCAGGCCTCGCACGCCGCCGGAGCCGGCTCCGAACTCGGCCACCACGGCACCGATCACCGCCAAACCTGCGGCCACCTTGTGGCCCTCCAGCAGGAAGGGCACCGCCGAGGGCAGGCGAAGGCGCAGCACTCGCTGCAAGCGGTTGGCACCATAGAGATCAAACAGCCGCTCCAGGTCGGGATCGGCGGCCTTGAGGCCGGTCACCGCCCCGGAGAAGATCGGGAAGAAGGCCACCAGGACGGCCAGGGCGATGATGGCCCGCTCGGGATGATCGATACCGGCCCAGATCAGCACCAGGGGGGCGATGGCCACCACGGGCGTCACCTGCAGCACCGAGGCGAGCGGTCGCACGGCCCGGTCGATCAGGGGGCTCAGGCCCACC
>JANPAO010000437.1:0-2782 GCA_031429955.1 Phenylobacterium sp.
GCTTCTTGGTGTCTTTCTTGGCCTTTTTCTTCACAGGCTTCTTGGCGGGCGGCTTTGCCGGGCTCGCAGCTTCCGCCGTCGTGGCAATCGGCACAACTGTGGCAGTCGCGAACATCATGGCCAATGCCATGACCATTCCGCGTAAAAATGGTGTCATCTTGTCCCCCCAAAATCACGAACTGGCGCATCATGCACCACAGCGGCCCAACCCTACCTTCGATGGGACTAGAGCTCTATCTTTCGGGTGCTCAGTTTGAGCGCGCTTCAAACCTCATAGAGTGCCCTCAGCAGGGCGAAGAATGAGGGTCCGACCAGAACGATTAGAATGGCCGGCATGAAGAACAAGACCAGCACGACAATCATGTAGACGGGAAAGACTTCGATGCGCTGCCGCAACTCATACTCACGTCGCTCAAAGCTATTCTGGAGATAGATTTGCATCCGAGCCCGCAAATCGTCGCCATTGTGCTCGGCCAGAGTCACCTCTCGGATGAGCTCATCGCCGGCTCTGTCGGAGTCCTGCGCGAATGAGATCTTGGCGCCGTCCAGCCCGAAGCGATACCGGCGCTCCAGGACTCGGAGATCGTCGATCGCAGTGCCAAAGCGGGTCGCGGCGACATCCAGGGCCAGGGCCAGGGCGCTGGCGGGAGGGGAGCCGGCCTCCGCGGCCGCGAGTGTTGCGACCGCCACCAGCTCGCGGGCCTCATCCTTTACTCTCTGGGCACCGCCGAGACGCTCGAACAGGCTCACTGCATGGCCTCGGAAATCAGATTCAGAATGACCCGGCCCCAGACCACCAGGGCTGCGGACAAGGTGGTCATCAAGCGACCTTCGTCTGTGGCAAGCAAGGCGGCGAATAGGGGTCCGGCTCGGGCCGCCGATGCGGCGAGCACCACGAAGAAGAAGGCGGTCATGATGTTGGCCTGCCAGCGGATCTGGATGAGGGCCAAGTTTCGCTTCTTGGCGAGATCGTCGGCCATGCCCAAGGCGTTACGGAAGGCCCGCAGGAATCCGTCAGGCGTCCCACCCTGCTCCCGGTGCACCAAGCATAGCCGATAGGTTAGGTTCGAAAGCGGCCACGCGGCGACGCCAAGCGCCGCAGCCTCGGCGGGCCTACCTGCTGCCAGGCCGCTGAGGGCTTGGCCGAGGGCCTGGAGGCCCGGGTGATCGGCACGCTGAGCGCTGCTGGTGACCGCCTGAAGCAGGGGCACGCCTGAGCGCGCGAGGGGACTGACCTGCTCCAAGAGTCGGGCGACTGCGGCCCGTTCAGCCGCCAGAAGATCGGCCTTCCGGTCTTGGAGAATTTGAGTCACCAGGATGAGTAGGCCAATCCCCAGGGCAATTCCCATCGGCAAGCTCTTGGCCCACCAGGTGACCACGCCCAGGGCTAGGAGCCCGACCAGGACCGCAAGCCCTGGCAGGTTTCGCAACCACGACACTAGTCACTTCTCAGCTTGTAGATTTCCGACACCAGGCGGCGTCCCGAGTTGTCGCGCTGCATGAACACGATGGCATCAATTGCGTCGCGGAGCGCCTGAGTCGGATCAACGCCAGTCTGACCGGAGGTCGCGGAGGCATAGAGGGACTCGAGCCTATGCATGGCTCCAGTGACCGATCCGGCGTGAAGAGTGCTCAGGGAGCCCGCAAGGCCGATGGACATCGCCGCGATCATGTCAAAGACTTCCTCGCCCCGCACCTCTCCCACAACCAGCCGGTCGGGGCGCATGCGAAGGGTCTCGCGCACAAGCTTCCGGATGTTCGCCTGTTCGCCGTCGCCATGACCGATCCGTCGCGTCTGCAACTTGATACAGTGAGGATGTTCGACTTTCAGCTCGCTTACATCCTCCACCAGTACGATCCGCTGATCCGGCGGCACTCGCCCCAGCATCGCCGCCAGGAGGGTGGTCTTGCCCACGCCCGGCGCGCCGGCCACGATGATGTTGAGGCGGTTGTCGACGGCTTGCTCGAACCAGAGCCTTTGCTCCGGGGTGATGCCGCCCATGCGCTCGAGATCGTGCAGGGAATAGGGTCGCTGCGGAAACCGGCGTATCGAGACAAAGGGACCGCCCATGGCGACCGGCTCGATAACCGCGTGCATTCTGGACCCGTCGGCCAGTTCAACGTCCACCCACGGACTGGCGCGGTTAACCGCGCGCTCTGCCCTGGCCACATGGCGGTGGACGAAGGCCACCAGGTGGTCCTGTCCGAGGAAGGTCCCATCGAAGGGCACCAACCGCCCGCCTTTTTCATAGACGATGGAGTCCCAGCCGTTGATCAGGATGTCGCTTACGCCGGGGTCGGTCATGAGCGACTGGATCGGGCCGTAGCCGAGCACCTCGTCGACACCGGCCTGAGCCAGTAGCTCCGGGTCCTCATCCTGGGCGGCCTTGCGGCGCCCAAGCAGGGATAGAAAGAAGGTCCGCAGGGTCTCGTGATCGACGGCCAGTTCCCCGACCCCCGCCGTCGGAAACGCCCGAGCGGCCTCATCCACTAGCGCGGACAGTATCTGCCGGCGTTCAGGGGAACTGCTCATTTCAGGGGGAGCAGATTCGCTTCGACGGTCGGCGACGGCATCCGGGCTGCGGCGTCTTCCACCCTCTGGGGTGTCACGATCAAGACCAGCTCGGTGTCGCTGCGCCGCGAGTCACGCGACCCAGCCAGAGCATCTCCGATATCGAAGGGCGTCTTGAAGGGTAGGCCCTGCTTGTTGTTCTGCGTCTCTGCGGCGCGTAGCCCGGCGATGGCGACACTCTCGCCAAACTTCAGAGTCACGGTCGTTTCG
>JANPAO010000438.1:0-1942 GCA_031429955.1 Phenylobacterium sp.
CCTTGAGCCGCTCGGGCTCCGGGGCGGTGAACTCAACAAACTCAAACCCGTCGGTTCCCAGGGGATTGTCGAACAGGTCACGAGAACTGGCCTGGGTATTCATGGGCGCGCATCCTCATTGGAAAGTCGTATCATTTGTAACTAATTGCCTGATTTCAGACCCCAAGACAAGCCCCGCAGGTCCTGCTAGAGCGGGCTTCGATCAGAGGGACTCTGATCAAGCTCGCTCTAGGTTTTTGTTTTGTCGCGCGTCTGATCCGAAAACCGGTTCCCACTTTTCGGAACGCGCTTTAGCAAGGCTGTGAACAGGCCGCACGGATCACCATGCTTCGCAAACTCTACGACTGGGTCATGGGCCTGGCCGCATCTCGTCGCGCCCCGGCGATCCTCTGTGGCGTCTCCTTTGCCGAGAGCTCGTTCTTCCCGATCCCGCCCGATGTGATGCTGGCACCGATGGTGTTGGCGCGCCCCGACCGCGCCTTTGTCTATGCCGGCCTTTGTACCGTGTCCTCGGTGTTGGGGGGCATCCTGGGCTATGTCATCGGCTACTATCTGGGAGATGTTGGCCAGTGGCTGCTGACCCTGATGGGCCATGCGGAGGGCGAGGCGGCGTTCCGGGCCTGGTTCGACCAGTGGGGCCTGTGGGTCATCCTGATTAAGGGGGCAACTCCGATCCCCTATAAGCTGGTGACCATCGCCTCGGGCATGGCGCAGTTTTCCTTTGTCACCTTCCTCTGGGCCTCGGTGGTGACCCGAGGCGCGCGCTTCTTCCTGACTGCGGCCCTCCTTAAGTACTTCGGGCCAGCCGTGCGCGAACAGGTGGAAAAGCGCCTGACCCTCTACACCGTCATCGCCGTGGTGGTGTTGGTGGCCGGCTTCCTGGCGCTGAAGGTCTTTGGCTAATCGCGGTGGAGTCTCCGTTTGAATTCTGAGGCGTGGCACGTCCGCTTCTGACGTAAGTGGATGGTATGTTAGAGCTTGGAAACCCGCCGAAACGAAAACTTGTGCGATTCAACCAAATGGAGAAATATGTCCGTCGAGAACCGGGGGGTGAATAAATGTCGAGCGCCATAGCGATCGCCGGTGACATTGCGGCAGCGGGCGGAGCTCTCGCCGGTCTCATTCTTGTATATCTCGGGTCGGTCACCGCGAGCTTCGCAAGCTTCCAGCCCGCAGAGAGGCGCGCGGTGCTGGCGGCTCATCAGCGCCGCGTTTGGCTCGCCTTCGTCGGCTTCGTCCTTTTTCTGATCGCCGTTGCCCTGGCCCTGTTCGCCAAGTGGCTCGCCATCCCATGCATGGCGGTCACTGCGCTCATGATCCTGTCGGTTGGAATGATCGGGCTGATCGCTGCTGCCGTTTTGACCGTCATGGAGATCAAATAGTGGCCCTGACTCTTGAAGCCGAGCAGCGCATGGATGATGTTGGCCTTGTCGGGTTCTACACGGACGATGCGCTCGCATGGCTCGCAACGGTCCAAGCGACGAAGGATTTCGTCAGGGGCAATTTTCCGGCAGGCGCGTTGATTCGTAGGGACGACGTGGCGAAGGGATTGATTGCAATCCTTGAAGTTCACGAAGGTTTCAGAGATTTTCGTAACGCTGAAAAGCTGCGCGGGAAGTTCTGGATCAAAGATTTTGCGGATCTTCTAACAGACCGCACTTGGCCAAACCTGACTTAGGAGATGAAGCCGTGGCAAAGACCGAAGACAACGTGAAGGCCTCGGAAGATTTCATTCGCGACGTGCTGTCCAAGAACTTCGATCAGAAGGTGGACAAAGAGGCGCTTCGCGCGGCGGCAGAAAAACTATGCGCCGCCATGCCCGAGCGTCAAAAGGCCGTCGCCTAGGCTGCAAGCCGTTTCATGACGGTGTTGATCGACACGTCGAGAACGCGGCTGATCGATCGCATGGAAGAGCCCTCACAGAACATCGAGAGGATTTGGA
>JANPAO010000439.1:0-4859 GCA_031429955.1 Phenylobacterium sp.
CCAGCATCGTGATGGACAGCGCCATCACCCTGAAGGGGGCCCAAGGCGAGGACTGGACGCCGGAGAACTACAACAAGAAGTATTACGGCGCTCTGCCGCTCCGGACGGTCATGGCGTTGCGGGAGAGTTCCAGGCCCTTCCGGAGCGGCAGAGCGCCGTAATACTTCTTGTTGTAGTTCTCCGGCGTCCAGTCCTCGCCTTGGGCCCCCCTCAGGGTGATGGCGCTGTCCATCACGATGCTGGCCGGGGTGTAGCCGTTCTCCAGGGCGGCGGCATAGACCAGGGGCTTGAAGGCCGACCCCGGCTGACGCATGGCCTGGGTGGAGCGGTTGAAGTTGGACAGCGAGAAGGAATAGCCCCCCACCATGGCCAGGACCCGGCCCGAGTTGGGCTCCATGGCCACCAGGGCGCCATTGACGGCCGGGACCTGCTTGAGCCGGTAGCCACCGGTTGGCGTCGGCTCGACGAAGATCAGGTCGCCGATGGCGGGCACGCCCTTGCCGGCGCGGGCCCAGGCCACGTCCTCGGCCACCAGGGCACCGACGGCACCGCCGTCGGCCACCTGGATGCGGACGCCGGTATTGGACGACTCGGTGACCACCGCCGGCTGCCAGGTGCGGCGCTCGGCTGGCAGAGTCTTCTTCTTGGCCAGGGCCTCCCAGCCCGGAGCGATAACGACATGGCCCCAGGCCCCGCGCCAGCCGTGCCGGCGGTCGTATTGTTCCAGGCCGTGCATCAGGGCCACCCGGGCGGCGGTCTGCATCTGAGGATCGAGGGTGGTGCGCATATAGTAGCCCCCCTCATTGAGGCGCGGCCCCAGGGTGGCAAGGCCCCGGCGGCGCACCTCCTCCACGAAGAAGTCGGCGTCGCGATACTTGGCGCGGCTGGGGGCTTTCTGGACCTTGAGGTCCTCCTTCAGCGCCCTGTCGGCCTCGGCGCGGCTGACCCAGCCCAGGTCGGCCATCTGGCCGATGATCCAGTTGCGCCTTGCCATGGCATTGGCCTTGCGCCGGATCGGATGGTAGTTGTCAGGCCCCTTCGGCAGGGCCGCCAGATAGGCGCTCTCCGCCAGGGTCAGGTCGGAGATCGACTTTCCGAAATAGTTATAGGCCGCCGCGCCGACCCCATAGGAACGGTAACCCAGCCAGATCTCGTTAAGATAGAGCTCCAGGATCTGCTGCTTGTTGAGGGTCTGCTCCAGGCGGCGGGCCAGGATGGCCTCTTTGAGCTTTCGCCCCACCGTCGCGTCACTGGTGAGCAGGACGTTCTTGGCCACCTGCTGGGTGATGGTGGACCCGCCTTCCAGGCGCTTGCCACGGGCGGCATTGAGTACGTTGCGCATCATGGCCCGGGTGAGGCCGAGGGCATCCACCCCAGAATGCTGGAAGAAATTCCGATCCTCCGCCGCCAGGAAGGCCTGGGCCAACTGGGGCGGGATATTGTCGTAGGGAACGAAGATGCGGCGCTCGCGGGAGAACTCGCCGATCAGGGTGCCGTCCCAGGCATAGGCCCGGGTCGCCGTCGGGGGGCGGTAGTCCACCAGGTCGCCCGCGTCGGGCATGTCGTGGAACAGCCACGCGGCATAGATGGCGATGGCGAAACCCGCCATAGCGATAGCGCTCAACACGGCGACGCCGGCGATCGCGACCCATCTTTCCGGGGGATTCAAGACGTTCAGACCTCCGCAGGCACCCGCCTCCTGCATGGTCATCGTCTAGAGCGGGTTTGGCGAAAGGGGAAGTCGGTTTTGCGCGCCTCGCCCGTGGGTGTTGACGACGCAAGGCGTTCGGGTGCTACCCGGGCGGTGGCCTATCGTGATGCCAGGCGCATTTCCTGAGCGAAGTAGGCGTCAATCGAATCACCGACGGCGTTCATCATGCGCGCGCGGCTGGCGGGATCGCGCAGGAAGGCCTCGTCCTCGCGGTTGTTCACAAACCCCATCTCCAGCAGGACGGCGGGCACGTCGGGGGCCAGCAGAACCGCCAGGCCGGCCTCACGATGGCTGCGGCGCAGCAGGGTCACGTCACTGTCGGCGATCCGGTCGAGCAGGATCTCAGCAAACTTGGCCGAGCGGTTCTTGGTGGACCTCTGGGTCAGGTCAAAGAGAATGCCCGAGACACCTCGATCCCCCTGCAGGCCCGCCTTCATGAACCAGTCGTCCTTGGACACCAGCTTGGCGGAGCGCGAGGCCGCGCGATCGGCAAGGGTGTAGACGCTGGCACCCCGGGTACTAGTGCTGGGGCCGGAATCGGCGTGCAGCGAGATGAAGAGGTCGGCCCCGGCCTTGCGCGCCACCGGCACGCGGGTTTCCAGGGGCACATAGACATCGCTGGACCGGGTCATCACCACCCGGTAGCGCCCCGTGCGCTCCAGCCGAGCCTTGAGGGCGAAGGCGGCGGCCAGGGTGATTTCCTTCTCAAAGCCTGCCGCACCCACCGCGCCGGGGTCCTTGCCCCCGTGCCCGGCGTCGATGACGATGGTCTTCTTCAGGTTCAGGGGTGGCGCTCGCGCCAGGACGGGGGTCGAGATCAGGGTCGCCCGTGGCGGCGGCGGCGCCCTGGGGTCGGCGGCGGCAAGGTCGATCACATAGCGATAGTTGCCCGCCCCATCGGCGGGCGGCAGCAGAAACCGGCGCTTGACCACCGCATCAGCGCTGAGGTCCAGCCGCAGGCGCGCGCCGAGCGGGCTGCTGTCCATTATCCAGGACTTCACCAGACCTTGGGGCCCGCCCTGCAGCGGTCGCGCCACGGTTACGCCCGGCAGGCTCATCACCACCCGGCGATCCTCCTGGCCGTCGGCGGCAATCTTTGCGGTCGCTGAGCGATCCAGGTCGATGACGATGCGGGTCTCGGCCTGGTCACCCCCCAGCCGAATCTTGATCACACCTACCGAAGAGGCGTTGGCCTGGCTGACGGCGGCCACGGCAATGGCGCAGACCCCGGCCGTGAAGGCCGCAAGGGTACGCTTTCCAAACCGATTGAAGACCCCGCCTAAGTTCGCGAGCATCCGAACCCACACCACACGCATCTGATTTTGAAGGTCATATAACCCCAATCTGGGTGGAGAAACGGTTAAGCCCGGCGGCAGAGAATCTGGAGGCGAGCCGATTGTCTTTGCTTTTCCAGCTTCATGTTGCAATGTCCCGCTCGCGCTGGAGGTGGCCCTGCCTGTCAGGACCCTGTTCCGCGCGAAAGCCTGCGTCGGCTTCAGCCGAATCCTCGGCCAGACGCATCAATCCGATCCGCGCTTTCTTGAAGCGCGCCTGGGAAACACAAATGGGCAGCGCCGCTCGAGCCCCTTTTCGGCCTTGCACCGCCCGCGTCTCTGACGCGGCCGGCAAAGGCGTGCGCGCCCTCATGACAAACCGGCAGCGCCCGAGCCTAGAGCTCCAGGCGCGCCACGGAGATCGCCTCTATGACCAAGAAAATGCTTATCGACGCCGCGCACGCAGAAGAAACGCGTGTGGTGGTGATCGACGGATCCCGGATTGAAGAATTCGATTTCGAAAGCCAGAACCGCAAACAGCTTCGGGGGAACATCTATCTCGCCAAGGTGACGCGGGTCGAACCCTCGCTGCAGGCCGCCTTCATTGAGTATGGCGGCAACCGGCACGGCTTCCTGGCCTTCAACGAAATCCACCCGGACTACTACCAGATCCCCGTCGCCGACCGCGAAGCCCTTATGCGTGAGGAAGCAGAGGAAGAGGACGATCATCACGAGCCGCGCGGCCGCAGCGCGCCCTCATCCGAGAACGATGATGAGGATGACGACGCCTCCGACGCCGACGAAGACGATGTCATGGACGAAGAAGTTGCCCGGCGTCGCCGGCGGCTTATGCGTCGCTACAAGATCCAGGAAGTGATCCGCCGCCGGCAGATCATGCTGGTCCAGGTGGTCAAGGAGGAGCGCGGCAACAAGGGCGCGGCCCTGACCACCTACCTGTCCCTGGCCGGCCGCTATGGCGTGCTGATGCCCAACACTGCCCGGGGCGGCGGGATCTCACGCAAGATCACCACCGTCACCGACCGCAAGCGTCTGAAGAGCGTGGTCCAGAGCCTGGATGTGCCCCAGGGCATGGGTCTGATCGTGCGGACCGCCGGCGCCAAGCGCACCAAGGCCGAGATCCAGCGCGACTATGAGTATCTGCTGCGACTGTGGGAAAACATCCGCGACACCACCCTGCACTCGGTCGCACCGGCGCGGATCTATGAAGAAGAAGACCTGGTAAAGCGCACCATCCGCGACCTCTATGACAAGGACATCGACGAGGTCTGGGTCGAGGGTGAAGGTGCCTACAAGGAAGCCCGCGACTTCATGCGGATGCTGATGCCGTCCCAGGCCAAGAAGGTTCAGGCCTATCGCGATCCCGCGCCGCTGTTCGTCCATCACCGCGTCGAAGATCATCTGAGCCAGATCTATTCGCCCGTCGTGCCGCTGCGCTCGGGCGGCTACCTGGTGATCAACCAGACCGAGGCCCTGGTCGCCGTCGACGTCAACTCCGGCCGCTCGACACGTGAACGGAACATCGAGGCCACGGCGGTAAAGACCAACATGGAGGCCGCCGAGGAAACCTGTCGCCAGCTTCGGCTGCGTGACCTGGCCGGCCTGATTGTCATCGACTTCATCGACATGGATGAGGCTAAGAACAATCGCGCCGTCGAAAAGAAGCTCAAGGATTGCCTGAAGGACGATCGAGCCCGCGTGCAAATGGGCAAGATCAGCCCCTTTGGCTTGATGGAGATCAGCCGTCAGCGCCGTCGGAGCGGGGTCCTCGAGGGCACCACGCACGTCTGCGAGCACTGCGCGGGCACCGGTCGCGTGCGGTCCGTGGAATCCAGCGCACTGTCAGCCCTGCGCGC
>JANPAO010000440.1:0-7189 GCA_031429955.1 Phenylobacterium sp.
GAATGCCGCGCCGTGGTCGCCGCCGGTGCCGACTGGCTGCATATCGATGTGATGGACGGCCACTTCGTCCCCAACATCACCCTGGGCCCTGATGTGGTGAAGGCCCTCAAGCCCCACGTCTCGGTCCCCTTCGACGTCCACCTGATGATCGCGCCGGTGGATCCTTATCTGGAGGCCTTCGCCGCTGCTGGCGCCGACATCATCAGTGTCCACCCGGAGTCGGGCCCGCACCTGAACCGGACGTTGAAGCGCATCCGCCAACTGGGCTGCCGGGCCGGGGTGGTGTTCAACCCCTCGACCTCGCCCTCCGTGATCGAGTGGATGATGGAGGATATCGACCTGATCCTGGTGATGTCCATCAACCCGGGCTTCGGCGGTCAGACCTTCATGTCCTCCCAACTGGCTAAGATCGCTCGCCTGCGCCAGATGATCGACGCTGCGGGTCGTGACATCGACCTGGAGGTCGATGGCGGGGTTACGGTGGAAACAGCCCCCCTCTGCATGGCGGCCGGTGCCACCGCCCTGGTGGCGGGAACCGCGGTGTTCAAGGGCGGCCCCTCAGCCTACGCCGCCAATATCTCCGCCCTCAAAGGGCGCTAGGACCCGGCATGGCGGTAGGCCCACCGGCTTTGTCGCACCTGCCGGGCCGTGTTCTGGTTCCAGCCCTGGCCCAGGCTGTCCGCCGGCAGGCTGTCCGGGAATGGACTGGCACGCCCATGCACCGCTGGCTGCTGGCCAGGCCTCGGCCTGAGGGCCTGGCGGCCCGCCCCAAGGACCCCCGACCCACCAGTCCTGAAGCCGGCCGTCGCCTGCTGGAGGGCCGATTTGTTTTTGGCGGCGCCACCCTGGAAGCTGGGGTGCGCGGCGATCCCTGGGACCGCCCCAGCCCCAGCCGCCGGTTTGCCGCCCAGCTTCACCGGTTCGACTGGATGGGAGATCTGCTGGCGACCGGCCAGGTGGGAGCCGCTGAAGGTCTGCGTCTGACCCTGGACTGGAGCCGGGTGTTCGGACGCTGGAACGGGTTCTCCTGGGCACCCGATGTGCTCGAGCGGCGCACCTACAACCTGGCCTGCGCGGCGCACCGGATCTGCGTCGGCGCCTCCGACGCTGAGATTGCGGTCATCGCCCAAGATCTTGCCCGCCAGGGCCGCCAGCTGCTATCAGAGGTGGAAGGACCGGCCCGGGCTGCCGAGCGTGCCGTGGCGGTCGCCCTTGCGGGGACAGCCCTTGCCGGAGAGGCCGGTGAGCAACTGATCGACAGGGGGTTGGTCCGGCTGGAACGGGCCCTGCACCAGACGGTCTTGCCCGATGGTGGTCACGCCACCCGCTGCCCGCGCGCGGCTCTGGAGCTGCTGCTGGATCTTCAGACCCTGGATGAGGCCCTGGTCCAGCGCGGGGTCGCCCCACCCGATGAGATGATGCGGGCTATGGATCGCCTGACCGGGGCCGTCCGGTTCTTCACCCTGGCCGATGGATGCCTGCCTGACCTTCAGGGCGCTGAGGCGACGAGCCGGGCCTATGTGGCCGCGGCCCGGGCCAGCGAGGAGGGGGCACCGCGTCCACCGTCCTCTCGCAATGGGTTCCAGCGCCTCGATGGCGGTAACCTGCAGGTCTTTGCTGATGCGGCACCACCTGCCCAAGGACCGTGGAGCGTCGGGGCCTGTGCCCAGCCGCTCGCGATTGAGGTGCTGGCTGCTGGGCGTCGGATGATCGTGGCCTGCGCCTGGTCACCGGAGGCCAATGGCCCCCAGGCCCTGCGCCTGGCCGATGCCGGTTCGACGGTCTGCGTCGGTGATGCCACCTGCGGAGAGCCCCTGCGGGGCTTCCGGTCCATGGCGCTCGGCCCCAGGTTGTTGGACGCCTATCGCGATGTCACGGCCCAGCGCCATCAGGCCCAGGGCTCGCTCTGGCTGGAGCTATCCCACGATGGCTGGGTGCCGCGGTTTGGCCTGCGGCATGAACGCCGTCTATTTCTGGACCTGGCCGCCGACGAGTTGCGCGGCGAGGATCGGCTTGCCCCGGTGGCAGGAGTCGTCGAGGTGGCTGAAGGTCGCCGCCTGGTGCCGTTCATGGTCCGCTTTCATGTACATCCCACCGTCCGGGCCAGCCTGGCGCGAGATGGCAAGAGCGTCCTGCTGCGGGGCCAGGGCGATGAGACCGGCTGGTGGCTGCGCAATGACGCCCAGGAGGTCACTTTGGAAACCTCGGTCTACTTCCAGGACGGCCTGCCCCGGCGGACCCAGCAGGTGGTGATGCGCGGCAATGTCCGCCTGGATGCCGGGGCCCGGATCCGCTGGAAACTGGCGGCGGCAGAGGCCTGGCCACCCCCGCATTGACCCAAACGGCCTTCCGGCCTACAGCCACCTCGACCTGTGTGACTGGCGAACTAAGGTGGGAGACCACCGGGGAGCGCAGGTTCAAAACGCCGCTCGCCTGGGCAAATCCTCAAACTCTGAAGGACTTGCCATGCCCGCCGCACCAGACTTCCCCAAGCCTGCTGACCGCGCCCCGGTCAAGCGCGCCCTGATCTCGGTCTCCGACAAGACCGGCCTGATCGAAGCCGTCAGGCTGCTGGCCGAGCTGGGGGTGGAACTGGTCTCCACCGGCGGCACCCGGGCGGCCATCGCGGCGGCAGGCCTGGCGGTCAAGGATATCTCCGACCTGACCCACTTCCCCGAAATGATGGATGGTCGGGTCAAGACCCTGCACCCGGTGGTTCACGGCGGTCTCCTGGCGGTGCGCGACGCCCCTGACCACGCCAAGGCCATGGCCGACCACGGGATCGGGGCCATCGATCTGGTCTATGTGAACCTCTACCCCTTCGAGCAGACGGTGGCGGCGGGCGGGGATTTCGAGACCGCCATCGAAAACATCGACATCGGCGGCCCGGCCATGATCCGCTCGGCGGCAAAAAACCACGGCTATGTGACCATCTGTACCGAGCTTTCTGATCTTCAGGAGGTCCTGGACGAGCTGAAAGCCACCGGGACCACCGGCCTGGCTCTGCGCAAGAGCCTGGCGGCCAGGGCCTATGCCCGCACAGCGGCCTATGACGCGGCGATCTCCACCTGGTTTGCCCAGGCTCTGGGGGAGACCGCGCCGAAGCGGCGGGCCTTCGCCGGAGAGCTGGTCCAGACCATGCGCTACGGCGAAAACCCCCACCAGTCGGCGGCCTTCTACCGGTTTGCGGATCCCCGCATCGGGGTGGCGACGGCCCGCCAGCTCCAGGGCAAGGAACTCAGCTACAACAATATCAATGACACTGACGCGGCTTTCGAGCTGATCGCCGAGTTCGACCCGAAGGCCGGTCCCGCCTGCGCCATCATCAAGCACGCCAATCCCTGCGGCGTGGCCACCGGTGCCAGCCTGGTGGAGGCCTACCAGCGGGCGCTGGCCTGCGATCCCACCAGCGCCTTTGGTGGCATCATCGCCCTGAACCAGCGGCTCGATGCCGCGACCGCGGCGGAAATCGTCAAGCTGCTCACCGAGGTGGTGATCGCTCCCGATGCCGACGATGACGCCGTGGCTCTGTTTGCCAAGAAAAAGAACGTGCGTCTGCTCACCACCGGCGGTCTGCCAGACCCCCTGGCGGCAGGCTCCACCTTCAAGTCGGTGGCCGGCGGCTTTTTGGTTCAGAGCCGCGACGATGCGCGTATCACGCCGGCTGATCTTCGGGTGGTGACCAAACGTGCCCCCACCGACGCCGAGGTGGCCGACATGCTGTTTGCCTTCACCATCGCCAAGCATGTGAAGTCCAACGCCATCGTCTATGCCAGGGCCGGTCAGACTCTGGGGGTTGGGGCGGGCCAGATGAACCGTAAGGACTCTGCCCGGATTGCGGCGCTGCGCGCGGCCGACTTCAGACTGGACCTGACCGGTTCAGCCTGCGCCTCGGAGGCCTTCTTTCCTTTCCCCGATGGCCTTATCCAGGCCGCTGACGCCGGCTGCACCGCCGTCATTCAACCCGGCGGCTCCATCGGCGACCAGAAGGTGATCGACGCCGCCGACGAACGCGGCATCGCCATGGTCTTCACAGGGGTGCGGGTGTTCCGGCACTGACCATCCGGCGGGTCTCCACCCACCGCCAGAAGGCCGCGACGCCCCAGAAGACCTCGATCAGGCCAAAGGGCCAGGCCCCCTGCAGGAAGCCGTAGGCGGCCGCCGCCAGGTTGGCGCCGGCAAAGGCCAGGATCCACCAGGGGCTGCGCTTCTCCATCATGTAGCAGAGCAGGCTGGCGCTGACGGCCAGAAGGCCAAACAGCGAGAGGGCGTCGAACTGGAAGCCCCCCATCAGGGGGCCCTGGGGGATTGGCGCAGGGTCGGGTCGTCCAGATCCAGGGCGGCGGCGGGGATCACCTCAAACCCCGGTCGCGCGGCCTTCAACCCCGCTTCGAACCCCTTGGCGTCTCCGACGATGACCACGCTTGCATCGCCGGGATCGAGCCACGCCCGGGCGAAGGCCTGGACCTCATCGGAGGTCACCGCCTCAACCCGGCTGGCATAGGCGTTCATCTCGGCCAGCGGCACGTCATATAGGGCTAGCTGGCTCAGAAAGCCTGCCAGCCCGTCGGTGGTGGCCAGGCTGCGGCCAAAGCTGCCGATCAGCACCGACTTGCGCGCCTTCAGTTCCTCGGCCCCAGCGGGCTGTGTCGTCAGTCCCCCCATCTGCCCCAGGATCAGATCCAAGACCTGGGTCGCCGACTCGTTCTTGGTCTGGGCGGCGGCGCGGAAGATACCGGTGGTCCGGCGCGGGGTCAGGGCAGAGCTGGCTCCATAGGACAGGCCCCGCTTGATACGGATTTCCTGGTTCAGTCTGGCGGAATAGCCCCCACCCAGGACCGTGTTGGCCACCAGGCCCCGATAGTAGGCGGGGTCGGTGCGTGCGATGGTCGGCTTGATGACCGTCACGGCGGCCTGGCCGGTGTCTGGCAAGTCGATGGCCAGGGTCCGAGCCTTGGCGGTGGGTGTGACATCGGGGGCGCCGGGCTTGGGGCCTACGGGACGGGCCCAGTCGCCAAAGGATTTCTGGGCCAGCTCAAACCCGGCGTTGGCGCTGATGTTGCCGGTCAGGACCAGGACGGCATTGTCGGGCCGGTAGTAGGTCTGGTGCAGCTTGGCCAGGTCGCCAGCGGCCAGGCGCGCGACCGAAGCCGGGGTTCCATCGGCCACATGGCCAAAGGCGGTGCCGGCAAACAGGACCTGGCTGGCGGCATAGTTCGCCAGTTGGCCGGGGTCCTGATAGGCCACCGACAGTCCATCCAGGGTCTGGGCCCTCTGACGCTCCAGCTCCTCGCCGGCGAAGGCCGGGTTCCGGGCGATGTCGGCCATGATCTTCATGGCCTGGGGGAGCTTCTCGGGCATCACATTGAGGGTCACCGAGGCGCTCTCCTGACCGCCGCCAGAGGTCAGGGTCGCCCCCAGGGCCTCGGTCTGTTGGGCGATCTGTGGGGCGCTGCGAGTCTTGGTGCCCTCGGTCAGCATCGCCGCCGTCATCCCAGCCAGTCCCGCCAGGCCTTCCGGATCGGCCCAGGCCCCGACCCTGATCGTCAGGTCGGCCGTCACCAGGGGCAGGTCGCTGGAGGGCACGACGATCACCCGCAGTCCATTGGCCAGCGTCTGCTCCACCGGCACAGGCAGGACGGGGTTAATGGCCGCAGCGATAGGGGGTGGTGCCTGACGCTGATCCACCGGAGCCAGGGCACTCACCGGTCCGGTATAGGTGACCGAGGCGACCTGGGGGGGCGTCTCGACCGTGGCGATCTCCCCCTTGGGACGGTCGGATTCCGGCAGGTAGCGAATGGTCATGCGCCGGTCTTCGGTCAGATATTTTCGCGCCACCCGCTGCACATCGGCCGCGGTCACCGCCTGGATCTGACCCAGTTCCTGGTTGGCCTGGGCCGCGTCGCCCTGGGTGCGCAGGGCGTAGCCCAGCGCAAAGGCGCGGCCGTCGAGGGTTTCACGCTCCCTGAGTTTGCCGATCACCAGTTCGGTCTTGGCCTCGGCCAGTTCGGCCGCTGACGGCGGCCTGTCGCGAAGATCCCTCACCACCGCCAGCAGGGCCTGCTCGCCCTGCTCAAGGGTGTGGCCCGTGGCCATGATCGACCCCACCACGAACATGCCCGGCTGGGCGGGCAGGTCAGCGTCGGAGAACACCTCGGCGGAAATCTGCTGGTCATAGACCAGGGCGTCATAGAGCCTGGCCGACTTGCCTGCCGAGAGGATGGCGTCCAGCACGTTCAGGGCCGGAGCGTCGGGATCAGCCGCCTTGGGGCCAAGCCAGGTGATGGCCACCGCGGGCAGGGGAACATTAGGACCGTAGCCGGTGTAGACGCCGGCTGAGGTGCGTGGCGGCTCCACCGCCGC
Organism: Phenylobacterium sp.; assembly: GCA_031429955.1. Taxonomy (GTDB): domain Bacteria; phylum Pseudomonadota; class Alphaproteobacteria; order Caulobacterales; family Caulobacteraceae; genus Phenylobacterium. The sequence goes on from JANPAO010000440.1 coordinate 6,364, forward strand.
CACCCGCTTCAAGGGTTCGTTCGGTGACGGAAGCGGCCCGAAATACTTGTCGATCCACCCCTGGAGTTGGGCCTCGTCAAAGTTGCCGGCCACGATCAAGGCTGCATTGTCGGGCCGGTAATAGGCGCGGTGAAAGGCCCGCACATCGTCAATGGTGGCGGCGTCCAGCTCCTCGATGGAGCCGATGCCGGGACGCCGATAGGGGTGGGTCGTATAGCTGGCCTTGGGCAGGTAGAGGGCAAACAGCCGACCATAGGGGCTGGCCAGGACCCGTTGGCGAAGCTCTTCCTTCACTACGTCCCGCTCGGACTTGAAGTTGGCCTCGTCCACCACCAGGAACCCCAGGCGCTGGCTCTCCACCCAGAGCAGCCGCTCCAGGTGATTGGCCGGAACCACCTCGTAATAGTTGGTGAAGTCGTCATAGGACGAGGCGTAGTAGATCCCCCCCACGTCCTCGGTAAACCGGTCCATGCTCTCGGCTGGCAGGTCCTTGGTGGCCTTGAACATCATGTGTTCGAACAGATGGGCAAAGCCCGACCGCCCCACCGGGTCATCCTTGGATCCCACGCCGTACCAGACCTGCACCGTCACATTGGGCGTCGTGCGGTCGAGGGACGTATAGACACTCAGCCCATTGGCCAGGGTCCGCTGGCTATAGATGATCGGTGGGACCTGATCGGCGGCCAGGGCGGGTGCTGCCAGGACGAGACCGAGCGTCAGGGCGAGAATACGGGGGAGAGAAAGGAACATTCAGACTTCCGTCGCGCTCGGGTTTAGTCGGCTAGTTTCACCAGCATCTTGCCGGCATTGAGACCCTGCATCAGGC
>JANPAO010000441.1:0-8158 GCA_031429955.1 Phenylobacterium sp.
CCGACCCGGTCCACCAGGTGGACCGAGCCCTCCTGCATCATCTTCACCTTCATGCCGGGTTTCAGCACCCCGTCGATGACCCGCACCAGCACGATGACGCCCAGATAGGCGTCGTACCAGGCGTCGACCAGCAACGCCTTCAGCGGTGCCTCGCGATCGCCCTTCGGCGGCGGCAGGCGGGTGACGACGGCTTCCAGTACCTCCGCGATGCCCTCGCCGGTCTTGGCCGAGCAGAGGACGGCGTCGGAGGCGTCGATGCCGATGACATCTTCGATCTGTTGGCGAATTCGCTCGGGCTCGGCCGCCGGCAGGTCGATCTTATTGAGGACCGGGACGATCTCGTGATTGTTGTCGATAGCCTGATAGACATTGGCCAGGGTCTGGGCCTCCACCCCCTGGCTGGAGTCCACCACCAGGATCGAGCCTTCGCAGGCCGCCAGGCTGCGGCTAACCTCATAGGCGAAGTCGACGTGGCCGGGGGTGTCCATCAGGTTCAGGACATAGGTCTCACCGTCGCGGGCCTTGTACTCCAGGCGCACGGTCTGGGCCTTGATGGTGATGCCGCGCTCGCGCTCGATGTCCATGTTGTCCAGGACCTGCTCGGTCATCTCACGCTTGGTGAGGCCACCGGTTTCCTGGATCAGCCGGTCAGACAGGGTCGATTTGCCATGGTCGATGTGGGCGACGATGGAGAAGTTGCGGATGTGGGAGAGAGGGGTGCTCATGGTGGCGCAGCCTCTAGCACATTCGGAGCCGCCTGCGAGGGCCTGGTGCCCATCATACTTAATCGAACCTTAAGACACCCCGCCTCATTGATGGCGCCAAGGCAGGGGAGGCTTGCTCGCCTTCAGCAAGGATTTGCCATGGATCGCCGTACTCTTATCGTTTCGGGTCTCGCCACCCTTGGCGCAGCGAGCGCCGCCCACGGCCAGACCTCAGCGCCCACCACGCCTCCCGCCGTCCAGGGACCACCACCGCCCAATCCGAACCCCAGCTATGCCGCGCCAGCACCGGCCGAACCCTTCACCCGTGAAGAGATCGTCAACAACGTCTCGGACTTCCTGGGTGTGACAGCCGAAGCTGCGGGGGGAGCCATCGAGCGGGTGTTCAAGGAGAACGGCCGCCCAACGGCCTATATTGCCGGACAGGAAGCCTCAGGCGCGATCTCGGTCGGTGCCCGCTATGGCCACGGCCTGCTCTACATGAAGAGCCGTGAACCCATCGAGGTCTTCTGGCAGGGTCCATCTGTGGGCTGGGACCTAGGGGGCAATGCCAGCCGGGTCTTCACCCTCTGTTACAATCTGCAGTACCCCGAGATCCTCTTCCAACGCTTCCCGGGCGTAGAGGGCACCGCCTACCTGGTGGGCGGTTTGGGGGTGAACTACCTGCAGTCCGACGAGGTGATCCTGGCCCCGATCCGCGCCGGAGTTGGCCTGAGGCTGGGGGCCAATATCGGTTATCTTGGCTTCAGCCGGAAACAGAGGCGCTGGCCGTTCTGAGGCGGGATTAGAGCTGAGTTCAGTGCTTCTCGGTCTTTGAGGCCAGCAGGTCCATCAAGGCCAGCATGACCCCCGACAGCACGAAGGTCAGGTGGATGCCCACCAGCCAGGCCAGATTGCGGTCCGACATCGGCTCGTTCTCCGCCAGGCGCATGAAGGCCTTCAACAGCGCGATGCCCGAGATCGCCACGATGGAGGCGATCAGCTTCAGCTTCAGGCCGGCAAAGTCCACCGTGCCCATCCAGCCGGGCCGGTCCTCGTCGTCCCCGGTATCGATCTTGGAGACGAAGTTCTCATAGCCAGAAAAGATCACGATCAGCAGCAGGTTCCCTGCCAGCGACAGGTCAATCAGGGACAGGGCCATAAGGATGGCCTGTTCGGGGCTCATGGACCCAAGGTGGCTGAACTCGTGCCAGGCCTCGTTGAAGAAGACCACCACAAGGCCAGCCAGGGCCACCACCAGCCCTAGATAGAAGGGCACCATCAGCCAGCGGGACCGGAACAGGGCCGTCTCCAGCCAGCGTTCGAGGGCGGGCTTTGGCGGGCGGGGCTGGGATGGCGTCGCTGTCGTCATGGATCTGTGTATCGGCTGGGATTGTCGGCAATTCAAGCCTGCCGTCACCGCCGAAGCCTGGCCCCCACCGCCTTCTCGGCCGCTGCCACGATCCTGGCCGATAAGGCCTCGATCTCGGGTTCGGTCAGGGTCTTGTCCCGAGGCTGTATCAGGACCTCGACCGCGACGGACTTGGCACCCTCAGCCACGCCTGGTCCCTGATAGACGTCAAAGACCCGAACCTCGGCGATCAGGGCCTTGTCGGCCCCCAGGATCGGGCGAACCAGGTCGCCGGCGGCAATCTGCGCATCCACCACAAAGGCAAAGTCACGCGACAGGGGCATTAAGGATGACGCCTCCAGGGCCGGGCGGGATTTGCCTGACTTTCTCTTGCCCTCCGGCAGGGCGTCGAGGTTCAGTTCGAAGGCCACCAGGGGTCCTTCGACGTCCAGGGCCTTGAGCACGCGCGGGTGCAGTTCGCCAAACTGGGCCACCACGGTCTTAGGCCCCAGTTGCAGACGGGCGGAGCGTCCAGGGTGCCACCACTCGGAGGTGGAGCCCTGGACCAGTTGTAGATTGGGGGCTCCGATTTCCTCAAGGATGGCCATCATGTCGGCCTTGAGGTCAAACAGGGGATCAGACTTGGCCCCGTCCCAGCGACGGGGGGCGTGGGGGGCGATGAGGGCGGTCAAGACCGTCACCTGATCCTCAGGCGCGTCCCCCAGATAGAGCGGCCCGATCTCGAACAGGGCCGCATCAGGGAAGCCCTGCCGGGCGTTGCGGCCGGCTGCCTCGATGAGGTTGGGCAGGATGGAGGGGCGCATACAGTCCAGGTCGGAGGCGATGGGATTGGTCACCACCAGACGGGGGTCGCCGCCGCCGAACAGTTTTGCTGTGGCCTGGGCCGTGAAGCTCCAGGTGATGGTCTCGGCATAACCCCGCGCGGCCATGGCGCGGCGGGCCAACCTTACCCTGCCTTGGCGCACGGTGAGGGCACCCCCAGCAGCCCGTGCGACCTCAGGCAGCGGCGTGGCGGGCAGGGCGTCATAGCCCTGGATGCGGGCGACCTCCTCCACCAGATCAGCCCTGCCCTCGACATCGCGCCGCCAGGAGGGCGGCCTGACCTGGTCGCCTTCGATGGCAAAGCCAAGCTTGGTGAGGATCTCGTCGATGCGGGCGTTGCCGATCTCAAGGCCCGAGAGCTGCTTCACATAGGCCCGGTCGAAGGGCATGGCGGTCGGGGGCGCGGGAGCCACACCAGCAAGGGTCGCGTGCGAAGCCTCGCCACCGCAGAGTTCCAGGATGAGCCTGGTGGCCAGTTCCAAACCCTCAGCCAGGGACTGGGGATCGACGGTGCGTGCAAAGCGATACTGCGCGTCGGAGGTGATCCCCGTCGCGCGCCCGGTTTGGGCGGTGAGGATGGGGTCGAACCAGGCACTTTCAACGAAGACATCGGTGGTGGCCTCAGAACACCCGGTGCTCGCCCCCCCCATCACCCCGCCCAGGCCGACGGCCCCCGAGCCGTCGGCGATGACGCAGATCTCCGGGGTGACCCCATAGGTTTTGCCGTCGAGGGCGGCCACCTGCTCGCCGGCCAGACCCAGACGGGCCTCGACAAAGCCGCCGGTCAGCTTGGCGGCGTCATAGACGTGCAGCGGCCGGGCGCGGTCGTAGGTGATCAGGTTGGTGATATCCACCAGCGTATTGATGGAACGCAGGCCAACGGAGGTCAGGCGCTGGGCCAGCCAGGCCGGGGACGGGCGGTTCTTGACCCCCCGGATCAGCCGACCGGCGAAGGCCGGGCAGGCCTCGGGGGCGGGCAACCGGATCTCGATGGGGTTGGCAAAGGTCCCGGGGACGGGGGCGACGGAGATATCCTTGAGGGTGCCGAGACCGGCAGCAGCCATATCGCGCGCAATACCCACCACGCCAAGCCAATCGGGCCGGTTGGGGGTGACCTCGAAGTCGATGACCGCTTCCAGGCCAAGGGCCTCCGCAGCGGTGGTTCCCACGGCCAGGCCTTCCGGCAGGTCCATGATCCCGTCAGATTCACTGGCAGCCTCCAGTTCCGAGGCGGAACAGAGCATGCCGTTGGAGACCACGCCGCGCACCGGCTTTTCGGCCAGCGTCACCCCCAGGCCCGGCACATAGGCTCCGATGGGGGCATAGATCGTGGTCAGGCCCGGACGGGCATTGGGAGCGCCACAGACGATCTCCTTGCGGCCATCAACGGTATCCACCTGGCAGACCTGCAGGCGGTCGGCATTGGGGTGCTGCACGGCCTCGACGATCTTGGCGACCGTAAAGGCGGCGAGCTTGGCGGCCGGGTCTTCGACGTGCTCGACCTCAAGGCCGGCCATGGTCATGGCCTCCACCAGGTCGCTGGCGCTGGCGGTGGTGTCGAGGTGCTCGCGCAGCCAGGAGAGAGTGAACTTCATTGGCCGGCTCCTTCGCCGAGAATCTCAATCAGGCAGAAGCGCTCGCACCAGAGCATCATGTCGGGGGCGTAGGTGGCTTCGCGGACGAAGTAGTCCTTGTGGACAGCGGCCCAGTGGATGTGGCTGAGATCGCCCTCACCCTCCTCGGCGGCGAAGGCGGCATCCACTTCATCGAACCGGCGTTGGACCAGCTCCACCGACTTGATGACCGCGCGCGGGACGCCTGCGCCGTCCTGGACGACGTAGCGGGCACCAAGCTCGCTTCCCTTCAGTCCCTGGGAGGCAGCCCAACAGGTGGCGGTCTTCTTGCCAGACAGCACCAGGGCCAGCAGTTCGTCGGCCATGGCGGGGCTGTCGCCGAACATGAAGTGGTCCAGGTCGGCCAGGTCGGCGGGAGCGGACATCACGAAAGCCCCGTCGCCGGGTTCGGCGCGGCGAAGGCCGAGAAGCCATAGTGCTGCAACCAGCGGACATCGCTGGCGAACATGTCGCGCAGGTCGGGCATGCCGTACTTCAACACCCCCAGCCGGTCGACGCCGCAGCCGAAGGCAAAGCCCTGCCAGACGTCGGGGTCCAGGCCGCAATTGCGCAGCACATTGGGATGCACCATCCCGCAGCCGAGGATCTCCAGCCAGTCGCTCCCCTGGCCGACCTTCACCTCACCGCCGGAACGGTCGCACTGGACGTCCATCTCGGCGCTGGGCTCGGTGAACGGGAAGTGGTGCGGGCGGAAGCGGGTGACCACATCCGGGGTCTCAAAGAACCGACCGAGAAAGGTCTCCAGGGTCCACTTCAGGTGACCCATGTGGATAGCCTTGTCGATCACCAGCCCCTCGATCTGATGGAACATCGGGGTGTGGGTCTGGTCGCTGTCCTTTCGGAACGTGCGGCCTGGCACGATGACGCGGATCGGCGGCTCCTGGCCTGCCGCGATCCAGGGGGCGGCCGGCTTCTGGTTGGTGCGGTTCATCACCCGGACCTGCACCGGACTGGTGTGGGTCCGTAGCACCTTGCGCTCGCCGGTCTCGTCGGGCGGCAGGAAGAAGGTGTCGTGCATCTCCCGCGCCGGGTGCTTGGGGGGGAAGTTCAGCGCGGTGAAATTGTTGAAGTCGGTCTCGATGTCCGGCCCTTCGGCCAGGGCAAAGCCCATCTCGGCGAAGATGGCGATCATCTCGTCCATCACCTGCATGGTGGGATGGACCGAACCCTTGCGACGGGGTGGCGCCGGCAGGGACAGGTCCACCTGCTCGGCGGCCAGTCGGGCGTCGAGTTCGGCGGCCTCCAGGGTCGCCTTGCGCTCGGCAATGGCGCTCTGCACCTGGTCGCGCAGGCCATTGATCAAGGGCCCCTGTTCGCGCCGCTCCTCTGGGGACATGGCCCCCAGCGACTTCAGCAGGTCGGAGATGGTTCCCGACTTGCCTAGGGCTGCGACCCGCACAGCCTCCAGGCTCGGCAGGTCTATGGCGGCCGCAATGGCGGCGGTGAGGTCGGCTTGAAGTTTGGCGATCATGACACGGCGTTCTTAGAGGGGTGGGCGCGGAAAGGAGACAGCAAAAAGCCCTCCGGCGGTTCGGCCGAAGGGCTTTGAATGCTTTAGGAGCGAAAAGCTCCCGGGCCTCAAGCCAGCGCGGCGCGAACCTTGTCGGCGATGGCCTTGAACGCAACCGGATCATTGCCCGCGATGTCGGAGAGGACTTTGCGGTCGATTTCGATCCCGGCCAGGTCAAGGCCGTGAATAAAGGTCGCATAGGTCAGACCCTCGATCCGGGCCGCCGCATTGATGCGCTGGATCCAGAGCGAGCGGAAATTACGCTTGCGGACCTTGCGGTCGCGATAGGCGTACTGACCGGCGCGGTCCACCGCAGCCTTGGCGGCGCGGATGGTGTTCTTGCGGCGGCCATAGAAACCCTTGGCCTGCTCAAGAACCTTCTTGTGTCGAGCGTGGGCGACAACGCCCCTTTTAACGCGTGCCATCTGTCAGTGCTCCGATCAAAGGCCGTAGGGCAGGTAGGACTTGATGGTCTTGACGTCGGACGACGACATGACCTTGGTCCCACGATTTTGACGGATGTATTTGGCGCTGTGGCTCATCAGCCGGTGACGCTTGCCCGCCACGCCAGCCTTGATCAGGCCAGTCGCAGTGAGTTTGAAGCGCTTTTTGGCGCCTGACTTGGTCTTCAGTTTCGGCATTTCTCTGCGGAGCGTGAGCCCCGTCCTCTGGCGTATTGATGAACCGTCCTGGCATGCCATTGGGCCAGACGGTTCCGAAGGGGAGGGCGAATACGGCAAAGAGGCCGGGAAAGCAAGGGTTTGAGTCGCAGTTGGTGGCGATCTCAGGGCCCCTCAGTCTGGTCGATCCCTGGGCTGGAGCGCCAGGGATCGGCGGGTGGCAGACAGCGCCAGCAGGATGGCCGGCGCCACCACTAGCGCCCCCAGTATGAAGGGGCCATCCCTCAGTACGGGCACCATCAACCCTGCGCAGATCGGCCCCACAACACGGGCGAGCGCACCGGTGGCATTGTTCAGGCCCAGGATCTGCCCCTGGCGATGGGGATCTGCGGTGCGCGAGATGATCGCGCCCACATTGGGAAAGGCCACCGACTGACCTGCTGCCGTCAGGCACATCAGGGCAATGGTCATGGGGCCATTGACCGAAACCACCTGTAGGGCCGCGGCCACGGCGGTCACCGCCATGCCCACCGCCAGCATGGTGCCCTCGCCATAGCGTTCAGACATCCGCCCGGTGACCAGGGTCTGGAAGAAGAAGGCGGTGATGCCCGTAAAGGCAAAACAGACGGCAATGTCCCTTGGCCCCCACCCGAACCGGGCCTGGGACCAAAGGCCAAACTGGCTCTCAATGCCGGTGAAGGCAAAGCCCACCAGGAAGGTCAGCAGCATCATGCGCCCGATCACCGGATGGCTCACTGCCTCGCCGACCGCCGACCAGCGGCTGGGGCGATGGCTGGCATTTTCTTCGCGGATGCGGCTTTCGCGGATGAACAGGGCAATGGCGATGACGCATAGAGCTGCCAGGCCCGAGGCGATGAAAAGCGGAATGCGAAAGCCCGCCGGACCCATGTTGGTATGGGCAAAGAAGCCGCCAACGGCCGGTCCAATGATCAGTCCGACATTCCAGGCTGCGCCCTGGTAGCTCATCTGTCGGGCGCGCTTCTCCGGTGGAGTGACATCGGCGATATAGCCTTGGACGACCGCGCCATTTCCGGCCGCCAGCCCTCCCACCAGCCGGATCGCGAAGGCCGCCCAGATATTGGGGGCAAAGGCCAGGGCCAGGTAGCAGAGGCAGTTGCCGCAGATGGTGGAGATCAGCAGGGGCTTGCGCCCATACTTGTCCGACAGCCGGCCCCAGAGCGGTTCGCCAAAGAAGGCCCCCACCGAATAGGCCCCGAAGATCAAACCGATCTGCCAGGGATCGGCGTCGAAGGACTTGGCATAGAAGGGCAGCAACGGAACGATGATCCCGAAGCCCAGCATATTGATAAAGATCACGGCGATCAGCGACGCCGCCGCAAAACGCGGCGCCGGGGCCTTATGCGGCTCGGAGTCAGACATAATGGTCTGGTGTTAGGCCCGGCGGCGGAGGGCGTAAAGGTCCGCCGTTCCTGTTGGTGTGTCTCGCGTGCCCGGTGTCACCCTGCTGCCGCTGGTGG
>JANPAO010000442.1:0-3394 GCA_031429955.1 Phenylobacterium sp.
CAGGACCGGCGCCCACAGCAGGGGCAAGGCCAGGGCCAGGGTCAGGACCACCAGGACCGCACGGGTCAGCACGGTTTCAGCCAGGAACACGGCATAGACCAGGAACGCCACCAGCAGCAGGCCCAGGGCCGGCAAGGCGACGGTCAACAACATATCGGCAGCAGGGATATAGTCGATCCTGGCCAGGTAGCGCCCCAACAAGGCGGCGGCCAAGACGGCACCAAAGGCCCCAAGCCAGACCAGGCCATACCGGCGCAGGACCAAGCGGATCAAATCAAGGTTCAGCATGAGACCTCAGTCTGGATGGTCGGCGGCGCTGGCCGGGGCGATGTGGGGTGCGAAGGATCTGCCGATGGGATCATACTTTGCCCGCGCTACCGCGACTCGCGCGGTCATATCCGTCACTGCATCTGGATGCAGAGCCGCCACGCTATAGGTCTCCCCTGGGTCGATGCCCATGTCGAACAGCAAGGGATAGCGGTCGAGGGGCACATCAAAAGTCCGGTAGTAGGAGCGAACCACATACTTCCAGCGGGCGGTCCGCACGGCAGCCACGTGATTGTTGTCAAACAGCACGATCTGGTCGTGAGGTGAGGCGGCCCCCTGGGTCATCACCGCCGAAAGATCGGCGCCGTCCAGCTCGCGATCGGCGGGCGGGGCCATTCCAGCCATGGCCAGCAGGGTCGGCAGGACATCGAGGTTGCTGGACAGCGCATCGGTGACCACGCCCGCCGGCAGGGTGCCGGGCTGGCGGGCGATGAAGGGCACGCGATAGCCGCCATCCCAGGCCGAACCGCCCTTGCGGTCTCGGAACGGGCCCGACGAGCCCTCAAACCAGGGGCCATTGTCGGAGGTGAAGATCACCAGGGTGTCCTCGTCCAGACCCAGCGCCTTCAGGCGCGCGAACAGCCGCCCGACATTGAGGTCAATTTCCTCCACCACCTCGCCATAGGCACCGGCGGGCGAGCCGGTCAGATCATCGGGGTTGGGCCGTAGGGGGATGTGGGGGGCGGTCAGGGTCACCAGGGCGAAGAAGGGTCGATCCCGGTTGTGCTCGGCAAAGGCTATCGTCTGTTCAAAGAAGTTCTGGGTCAGCTTGGCGAAGTCGACCTTGGCCTCGGTGACCACCACCGCCTCACCTTCACCGGCATAGAGGGACAGCGGCTTCATGTCGTGGCTATAGGGCAGGCCATAGAAGCGGTCGAAGCCATAGGCGGTCGGCGGCCAATGGGGGGCCACATGGCCCAGGTGCCACTTGCCGATCAGGGCGGTGGCATAGGCTTCACCCAGGGCCTTGGGGATGGTGATCTCGCTCAGCGGCAGGCCGGTGGTGTCGGCCGGTTGGATGACCTCATGGGCCAGGCCCGAGCGGATCGCATAGCGTCCGGTAAGCAGGCCCGCCCGCGACGGCGTGCAGACATTGGCCGAGGCGTAGAAGTCGGTGAAGCGAACCCCCTCCGCCGCCATCTGATCCAGATGCGGTGTTCGGATGAGGGTGCCGCCGTCGCAGCCGATATCCCCGTAACCGAGGTCGTCGGCCATGATGACGATGAAGTTGGGCTTGCGGCTCGACATTCAGTAACTCACAGACAGGGTTGGCAGGGCGAGGGCCTCCTGGGCATCCAGGCGGGACTTGCGATGATGGGCCAGGATGGCGCTGGGGGTGCCAAACCCCATCAGCTCATCGGTCTTGGGCTTGTAGGCGGGCCAGGCCGGGCCCGACGGGCAGGTTGGCTTGCCGATCTTGGCGAAGGCCACCCAGCAGCCATGCATCAGGGTGGCCATGGCCCGGTCATCGGCCTGGACCATGCTGGCTGGCGTCCGGCGACCCCAATACTCGAACACATACTGCACCTCAGCAGCGTGGGCGGCCCTTGTCATTGCCGGGCGGAACCGGGCACCGATATAGGAGAAGTGATAGAGCCAGGCGGGCCTGCCCTTCGAAGCCTTGGCCGCAAACCAGCGGGCCGGTGCTCCCATGGCCTGGTCGGTGAAGGCCGCACGCCCCAGGGCGGCATCGCCCTCCGCGGCCTCCTGCGCATAGACGGCCCGCAGCGGAGCTGGCAGGGCTGCGGCGAAGGTGGCCGGGCTCTGGCCGAACTCCGCCATCAGTGAGTCCTCGCCGGAATTGCTGCCGATGATCAGGGGCAGATCGGCGGCCTTGCCTGAGGCGAATGCCTGGGCCGGGGCCTGGGTCATCAGTCGTCCGTCGATGAAGGGGCCAAAGCCACTGTCGATCCGGGCCACCAGTTCGGCCGCCGGGATGGCGCGGAGTTGCTGGACGGTGGGAGTGGCTAGGCCAAGCGCCGTGATGGCTCGGGTGCCCTCGGCCTCACGGGTCGACAAGGTGACCGGCGAACTCCAGCCCCCGGCAGACTGCACCACGGCCTTCTGAAAGAGACCCCTGGCCCGCGGCGTGGCGAGTAGGGCCAGGGTGCTGGCACCACCAGCGCTGGTCCCGAACACGGTCACATTGCGGGGATCGCCCCCAAAGGCCCTGATGTTGCGTCGCACCCATTCCAGGGCGGCGATCTGGTCCATCAGACCATAGTTTCCCAGCGGCTCACCGGGCTTGGCGGCCTGGGAGAGGGCGGGATGGGCGAAGTAGCCAAGCGGTCCCAGGCGAAAGTTGATAGCCACCAGCACCACCCCATCGCGGGCGAAGTTGGTGCCGTCATAGATCCAGCCGGCGCCGTAGCGATGTGAGCCACCATGGATCCAGACCATGACGGGGGCCTTCTTGGCCCCCACCGGGGCAAAGACGTTGAGTTGCAGGCAGTCTTCGCTGACCGGCCCATTGGCACTGCCAAGATTGGGGGCGCCGTCCAGCCGCATGGGCTGGACGCAGGAGACCCCGGCCTTGGTTCCATCCCGTTCGCCAGACCAGGCCGGTGCCCTGACCGGCGGGGCCCATCTTAGATCCCCCACCGGGGCGGCGGCATAGGGGATATTGCGCCAAGCGTTCACGGTACCTGTCTGCTGGCCAAGCATCACGCCGCCCTCGATCTTGACCCGCACGGGCTCGGCCATGGCGGGGGCCGCGATCAAGGCCAGGGCCGCAACGAGCAGGGCAAACTTCATGGCGTCTCCCGCGATCCCGGCACACCGGGGCATCCTGTCGGGCCGAACCATTCGCCGGACACAGGGCTCGGTCAAGCGTGGGTTTAGTGAAAGTCGCGGCTGTGGATCAAGCTCGCGGGCTTACGACCCGAGTCCTCGGCAGGACCCTCGTCCCGCATCCGGGCCGAGAGATGGGAGAGGTCAGTGAAACTCTTGGCCACCAGATGCACCACGTCGCTCTCGATCTGGAGTTGTCCGTGGACCAACAACAGCGAGGCGGTCATCACCAGCCGACGGTTGGCCTCGAAGACATCTTTCCAGATGACGATGTTGG
>JANPAO010000443.1:0-1668 GCA_031429955.1 Phenylobacterium sp.
CGCCCTCCTTCTGGTCACCCTCCTCGCCGCCCCGCTGCTCACGGCGGCAGCAAAGCCCCAGCCGGAGCTGGTGGCGATCGCCAAGGCGGTGGAGACTGATCGCCTGAAATCCAGCCTGACCACGCTGGTGGGCTTTGGCACCCGCCACACCCTATCCGACCGGGTCTCCACCACCCGGGGGATCGGTGCCGCCGAACGCTGGACCGCCGCCGAATTCGAAGCGATCTCTAAGGCCTGCGGCGGATGCCTGACGGTGGCGGTTCCCAAGCAGACCTTCACCGGTCGACGCCTGCCTGGCCCTACCGAGATCGGGGCCATCCTGGCCATCCAGAAGGGAGCCACCGATCCCGACCGGGTGATCGTCATCTCCGGCCACATCGACAGCCGGGTCACCGACCCGATGGACGCCACCTCCGATGCCCCCGGGGCCAATGACGACGGGTCAGGGACCGCCGCCGTGATCGAGGCCGCCCGCGTGCTCTCCAAGCACAGGTTCCCGGCCACCTTGGTCTTTGCGGTGCTGGAGGGGGAGGAACAGGGGCTCTATGGCGGCAAGGTGCTGGCGGCCTATGCCAAGGCCCAGGGCTGGCGGGTGGAGGCCAACCTCAACAACGACATCATCGGCAATACCCACGGCTCCAGCGGCGTCCACAACGACCGCCAGGTGCGGGTCTTTTCCGAGGGCACCAAGGCGGTCGAGACCCCCGAACAGGCCAATAGCCGTCGCTACAATGGCGGGGAGGTCGACAGCCCCTCCCGCAACCTCGCCCGCTTCGCCGACGTCATCGCCGACACCTACATCAAGGGTTTGGACGTGGTCATGGTCTACCGCACCGACCGCTATGGCCGCGGCGGCGATCAGGTGGAGATGCTCAATGCCGGCTACCCGGCCATCCGCGTGACCGAGGCCGCCGAGCACTATGACCGCCAGCACCAGGACCTGCGCACCGAGGGTGGCAGGATCTATGGCGACACACTCGACGGCGTCGACCTGCCCTATCTCACCAAGGTCACGCAGCTCAATGTCGCGATGATGGCCGCCCTGGCCCGCGCGCCGGCCCCGCCCGAGGGCGTGAAGATCGAAGGCGCGGTCTCGCCCGACACCACCCTGACCTGGGCCGCCAGCCCGGGCGCGGCCAGCTATCGGGTCCACTGGCGCGAGACCACCTCACCGGTCTGGCAGCATGCCAGGGACACCTCAGACCTCGCCCTGACCCTGAAGGGCGTGGTGATCGACGACGGGTTCTTCGGGGTGTCGGCCATCTCCGCACAGGGCGATGAGAGCCCGGTGGTCTTCCCCGGCGCAGCCGGTTCTTTCAGCGTGGTGAAGTAGTCAGGGGGCAAAACTCGACCGCGCCTTGACGCCCCAGTGACCGCTCTCGCGGGTTATCACATAGATCGAGTCAAACCCGCCGATCACGCTGCCGTCCTTGCGGTATCGGGTGAAGCGGGTGTCGATGTGCACCTTGTCAGCCCCTGCATGGATCACCGACCGCCGCTCCCAGGCTGAGTGGTCCCAGTCGGCCAGGGCTCCCTTGTCGAACATGCCCGGCTGGTGGTCGCCCGCCTGAAGGATCACCAGGGTTCCCGAGGCCAGCCGAATACTGGGAAAGTTGAAGGTGGCATCCCAGCGGGCCACATCGCGCGCGTTGAACCCCGCCATGAACT
>JANPAO010000444.1:0-17146 GCA_031429955.1 Phenylobacterium sp.
CCCCTTCATGACCACCCTCAAGGAGGGTCGGGTGAAGGTGTTTGCTGGCGACCGCACCCTGGCCTTTGATGTCCAGGGCGGCTTTGCCGATGTGACCGCAGACGGGCTGACCATCCTGGCCGAGCAAGCCGTCGAGGTCGCCTCTTAGGCATTGCCACGCCTTGGTCGTATTCCCGCGTTAGGGGGCTTGCGAGGGACAGCCAACTTGAGTGTGATAGAAAAGAAGTTAGGGGACCTGTTCATGCGCACTGCCATCATCAGCCTGATCGCCACCGGCCTGGCCACTGCGGCTGCGGCCCAAACCACTGCCCCGACGCCCGCGCCCGCACCCGCTGGGGCCATGACCGTGGCCCCCGCCCCGGCCCCCCCGGCTCCGGTGCCGGAGAAGGTCTATACCGTTCCCACCACCGGTGAGGTTGGCCAGATCATCGACGTGATCAACCGCATCTGCATCCCCTTGGTGCGTGGCGGCAATATCGATCAACTGGCCACCAAGGCCATGGGCTACAAGAAGAACCGCCGCGACAACACCTATACCACCACCCTGCAGGTCAAGCCCTATACCCTGACGATCTATGGGCCAGGCTCCAACAAGGATGTCTGCCGGATCGCCATCAACTACACCACCGGCCAGGAGAAGCCGATCATCGTCGGTCTGAACATCTTCTCCCTGTTGAACAAGCCTGAGCTGCTGCAGCAGCGCAACGATTTCGTCCCGGCCACCGACTACAAGCGCATCACCAATAGCTGGGAGTTCTTCAATGAACGCCAGTCCATCGGTCTGGTGTTCCTGCAGCTGAAAAAGCCCGACGGCTCAGCCGTCAATCCCAAGTGGGACATGGGCGAAGTGCTCTATTCGGAACGAAAGTTCTAAAAAACTCTTATAAAACAATAGGTTATCGGGAAGGCGTACATCCCGATAACCACTTCATCAAGCGCCTGAAGTTTCCCCGGCCATGACCGGCTCCAGCCATTCCCAGGCTGCCGTCGCCACGTCCTGCCAGCCGGTTTCCCCCAGCAGCCAGTGGCTCATGCCGGGCATTTCGCGGTAGTCGGCGCCCAGGCGCTGGGCGGTCTGGCGGGCGGTCATGGGCGGGTGGACCACGTCCCTCTGCCCCACCATCACCAGGCAGGGGATCCCCAGGGGACCGGCCCCGACGCTGGTGGTCATGAAGGGATCCAGCCACCAGTTCAGCGCCTCCCACAGCGCCCGCCCGCTCTCAGGCCGCAGCCGCGCCACCGCAGCGTCTTGCTCGGGCCGGGGCATCCGGTCCAGGCTGTAGGTCCGCATCAGGGTGCGATCGGGGCTGATGCTCTGGGCCCAGGCGGCCCCCATCATCAGGCCAAAGGCCGTGACGGCCTCCTCCATCGACGATCCGGTGATGCCCCACGGCGGGGAGGGGGCCAGCAGGATCAGGGCCCGAACCTTGGCGCGACGGCAGGCCAGTTGGGTCACCAGGCCCCCCAGGGAGTGACCGATCAGGATCG
This sequence comes from Phenylobacterium sp., assembly GCA_031429955.1. Taxonomy (GTDB): domain Bacteria; phylum Pseudomonadota; class Alphaproteobacteria; order Caulobacterales; family Caulobacteraceae; genus Phenylobacterium. The sequence goes on from JANPAO010000444.1 coordinate 1,489, forward strand.
GCGGCTCCTCCAACCCCTCACACAGGGTGGCGATATCCTTGGCATAGTCGGTCATCGACAGACTGCCCACCGCGCCGGCCCGATCCTCCAGACCATGCCCTCGCAGATCCGGCGTCAGAACCGGGTGACCGGCCGCCTCAAACGGGGCCTTGAAGGCCTCAAAGGCCCAGCCGCCACAAAAGGCCCCATGAACCATCACGATCGGTGCAGCCAACGCATTCCCTTCCCAGCAACAAGGGCGCGACTATACCGATCTGACCGGCATGCGCCCGCGTCTTCACGCCGCGCGGCCGGACATTCCCGCAAAATCGTGGAAGGCGTGGACCACCGCCTCATAGGTCTCGCGCTTGAAGGGCACCACCAGGCCCGGCGCTTCGGCCAGGTTCCCCCAGCGCCAGGCATCAAACTCCGGGTGGCCGTCGGCCAGCAGGTCGATCTCGCTGTCGTCGCCGTCAAACCGCAGGGCAAACCAGACTTGGCGCTGCCCCTTCCAGCCCTTGGCGATCTTGCTGCCGTTGTGGCCGGGCGGAAAGTCATAGGCCAGCCAGCCGTCGGTGCGACCCAGCAGGGTGGTATTGCTGACACCGGTCTCCTCGGCCAACTCCCGCAGGGCTGCAGTGTAGAGGTCCTCGCCGTCGTCCACCCCGCCTTGCGGAAACTGCCAGTTGTAGGGCTCGGGCGTATTGACCCGCCGCCCCAGCCAGACCCGCCCATCGGGGTGGAACAGCACGACCCCGACATTGGGGCGATAGGCGGTGAGTTCGTTCATCGGCCCAGGGTCACCGGCGCACCGCCAGGGCCGAAGCCGGTGCCAGTTGATAGCCCCGCGACTCCACCGACTGAGCCCACTGCGCCACCTGGTTCAGGGTCACGGGATAGGCAAAGCCAGACCCCAGGGCCTGGCCATGCTGCAGGGCTCCGGCCTCCAGGGCCAGAAGCTGCTGGTCAATGGCCTCCACCGAGAGTTGGTCGTCGAGGATGCGGTCAGCCGAGGCCCTCGGCACGCCGCCGCCCCGCCGCGCCGCCGAGCCGTCATCGATGAAGGCCAGGCCCCGCCCGCGCAGGGCCCCGGTAAAGGCGCTCATGGCGCTGTCAGAGCCGACGAACCGCGACCCCAGATAGTTGGTGACCCCGAAATAGCCGGTGGCGCGGCTCAGCAGCCACTCCAGCTTCTTGACCGTCTCCTGGCCCTGGGCCTGGGCCATCAGGGTGTAGGGACCTGGATCATTGTCGGGATAGTCCATCGGCTCCATGGGTGCCTCCAGCAGCACCTCGTGACCGTGGGACCGCGCCAGGTCGATCCAGCCCTGCAGGCCGTCGGAATAGGGCACGAAGGATAGGGTGATCTGCGGCGGCAGGGTCTCGATGGCCTGCCGGGTGGCCGCGGCGTTCAGCCCCAGCCCGCCGATCACCAGGGCGACCTTGGGCCGGCCATTGCTGGCAAACGGCCGGGCATAGGCCTCTGCGGGGGTCTTCCCGCCAGGGCCGATGATGGGAAGGGGGCCGCCGGGACCCTGGACGCTGAGCCCGGCGATAGGCGCAGGCGGCAAGGGATCGGCGGCCAGGAACGGGGCGCTGGGGACGCTGATCACCGCCTGGCCCGCCGAGGCGGTGGGGCCGATGGGGGACTCCGACAGGTGAAAGATGTCGGTGCTCAGGGTCGCGCCGCCTGGGTGCTCGGCGATCAGGGCCTCACGCCAGCCCGGGGGTGCGGCCATGGCCGCCACCTTGGCCAGACTGATCCGCACCACCGGTGCCCCGGCCTTGGGATCGCCCATCAGGGTTACAAGGATTAGGACTGCGCCGGTAAAGAGAAAGGCCGCCCCGCCGGCCCCGACATAGGGGTTGGCCAGGGCCTTGCCAAACAGCTCTGACACCTTGGGCCCTGGCGTGGGCGCAGCGGTAGCGACAGCGAGCTTTTTCTTGGAAAACATAGGCATGACCACAGGCAGGGCTCCAACCGGCAGCCTGCGCGATCATGGTTAATGAACGGCTACCAGCGAGGCTTCAGCCGGCCAGATCGCCCTATTTGGCGACCGGCTTGGGCTCCAGCTTCGGCATCTTCGACACCACCTCAGCCATGCGCGCTGTGGGCTTGGGCAGTTTGGGCGTGGCTGCCACCGAGCCATAGCGCAGGACGTCCTTGGCGCGGGTCAGCTGGAAGTCGCCAGTGGTGGTGTTGAAGCTCTCCGGCGGGGTCTCGGCGGGCTCATGGGCGCCGATCCGGGCCTTGCCCTCCTCGGCGTTCAGGGCATTGCGGAAGGAGGCTTCGCTGAACTGGAAGGCACGATTGGCAATCGCCTGGGCCTGGTCACGGGTCTCGGCCACCTCAAGGTCCGGCGAGATACCGGTCTTCTGGATCGAGCGCCCCGCCGGGGTGTAGTAGCGGGCGGTGGTCAGCTTCAGGGCCCCGTCCAAGCCACCCCGCAGCGGAATGACGGTCTGGACCGATCCCTTGCCGAAGCTGGTCAGGCCCACCAGTTCAGCCCGCTTGCGATCCTGCAGGGCCCCGGCGACGATCTCGGCCGCCGAGGCCGAGCCGGAATTGATCAGCACCACCATGGGCAGGCCGCCCGTGGCATCGCCCGGCCGAGCGTTATAGCGCTCAACGTCACGGGGATCGCGACCGCGCTGGGAGACGATCTCGCCGCCCTCCAGGAACAGGTCGGTGATCCCCACGGCTTGGTCCAGCAAGCCGCCGGGATTGTTGCGCAGGTCGAGGATCAGGCCCTTTAGCTTGGGGTTCTGAGCCTTGAGGCTGGCAATGGCCGCCTCGGCCTCGTCGGTGGTCTTTTCGTTGAAGGCTGAGACCCGCAGATAGCCGATGTCGCCCTCAAGCTTGGCGGTGGCCGACTTGGGCTTGATCACCTCCCGCACCAGCTTGACGTCGAAGGGGTCGGTCTTCTCCCGGGCGATGGTCAGGGTCACCGGCTCCCCCGGCTTGCCGCGCATCTGCTTGACCGCGTCATTGACCGACAAACCCAGCACGCTTTCGCCGTTCACCGCGGTAATGAAGTCGCCAGCCTTGACCCCGGCCTTGAAGGCTGGGGTTCCGTCCATGGGCGAGATGACCTTGACCACCCCATCCTCACTGGTGACCTCGATCCCCAGCCCGCCGTACTCACCGCGCGTCTGATCGCGCATGTCGTCGAAGCTTTCGGGATTCAGATAGCCCGAATGGGGGTCCAGCGAGGTGAGCATGCCGTCAATGGCAGCCTCGATCAGCTTCTTATCGTCCACCTCAGAAACATACTGGCGCTCCACAGTGTCCAGGACATCTCCAAACAGTTCCAGCATCTTATAGGTTTTGGCGCGGGGCTGGGCCGAGGCCAGAGCCTGCTGGCTCACATAGGCCATGGAGCCCGCCCCAAGGACGAAGGCCGAAACACCAATCAGCAGATACTTGCGCATAGTCTGGCCCTAAGGCTCCCTTGCGGCGGAAATTAGCCGCTAAACCCGTTCACGTCCTGACCAGAGCCTTTTGGGCTCGAAACCTGCTCACTGCACCGCCGGTCTCAGGCCAGCTTGGCTCTTTATCCATCGCTCCGGATTGACCGGCACCCCTCGCCCTCGGACCTCAAGATAGAGCTCCTTGGGTTCCGAACCCTGGTCGGTCATCCACCCGACCGGCGATCCGGCCTCCACCGTCTGCCCCACCTCGACACTGGCCCGGTCCAGGCCCGCCAGGACCAGATGGTATCCGCCGGTCAATCTCAAGATCAAGATGACACCCCAACCCTTAACCGGTCCTACATACTGCACCAGTCCGCCGTCGGGGGCCTCCACCTTCGCCCCAGAGGCGGTGTGCAGGGTCAGACCATTGGCCCGCCCTCCCCCGGTCACGGCCTGGCCAAACCGGTGGATGATCGGACCGACCGCCGGCATCAACAATTGCTGGGGCGGGGCCTGGTTGGCGTCAGCGGGGGGAGACTCAGCGGGGCCATTGAGGCCCGGGGGCTCCATGATCCGGCTATCGGCCAGCCGACTGTCGGCGGTGAACAGGGTTTCACTGGCCACGGCGGCGAGCCGTCTCTGCCGCGCGATCTCGCGGGCCTCGGCGGCATAGAGGCTGGCGCGGCGCTGCAGTTCGGGGGTGATGGCCTTGATCAGGATGGCGGCGCGCACCGCATCGACCGCGTCGTCAGGACGCACCAGCAGGGCTGGCGGCGGGTCGCGGCGCTGTTGCAGCAGGACGGTCAGGAGTCGCGCCAGCCGGTTGCGATTGCGGCCCTGCTCAGCGGTGAGCACTGTCTCGCGCAGGTTCAGGGCCTCTAGACGGGTCCGCTCGCTCACCGCTGCAATGGCGGCCACCCCCAGCAGGCACAGGCAGAGACCCGCAGCCAGGGCGAGGGGTAGCCTGACCCTGAATCCTGGGCGAAGGCGTTGTGCGGACAAAGGCTCAGTCACGGTGGTAGGGCCCGCCGCCCAGAATGGTCACCGCGCGATAGATCTGCTCGGCCAGCATGGCGCGGGCCAGAGCGTGGGGCCAGGTCTGGGGGCCGAAGGCCAGGCGGCCCTGGGCGCTGGCCACCAGGTCTGGGTCCAGGCCATCAGCACCGCCGATCAGGAACACCAGCCGCCGGATCCCCTGATCGCGAAGGCGGCCGATCTCGGCGGCAAAGGCGCGGGAGCTTCGCGCCGATCCCCGCTCGTCGCAGGCGATGATGTGGGCATCGGTCAGGTGACCTCTCAAAACCTCAGCCTCTGCGGCCTTGCCGGGTTTCTTGGCCTCCACCTCCGCCACCTCGACAGGTCCAAGCCCAAGGGCTCGACCCGCCGCTGTTGCGCGCTCGACATAGAGCTTCACCAGCTCAACCTCCGGCGAGCGGGCCAGCCGCCCAATCGCCAAGATCGTCAGCTTCAAGTGAAGGCGATGTGCGCCGAGTCCACCGACCAGATCTTCTCGATATTGTAGAAGGACCGGACCTCGGGGCGGAACAGGTGGATGATCACGTCGCCGGTGTCGATCAACACCCAGTCGCAGTGGGGCATGCCCTCGACGCGCACCTTGCCATAGCCCTGATCCTTCAGGGCCCGCAGCAGATGGTCGGCCATGGCACCGACATGACGGTGCGAACGGCCTGACGCGACGATCAAGCCGTCGGCCACAGCGCTCTTGCCCTTCAGGTCGATGAACACGACATCCTGGGCTTTGTCGTCATCCAGACGGGCCAGGATAAGGTCTTCCAGGGCCGCGATGCGACTCTGGGGATCGGTGGAAACCTCGGCGGAAACCGGGGCTTCGTGCGCTCGGGGCGCAGGGTCAGGGCTCAGCGGGGTAGCTCCTTTTTTGCCTCGCTAAAAGGCCTCATATCACGATTGCGCGGCCAGGGGCAGGCCTCGTCTCATCATTACCTTGAACCCCCCATCCGACCCCTCAGGGCCGTGGAGGACAGGAAGTTGAGCGGCCCCGTCAGAAACACCCAGCGGGGGGGACGGACCTCAGCCAGGATCGAGGCCTGGGCCGCAGGACGCCGCGCATGGGCAAAGCGCCTGGCGGCGGGCGAGAACCGGCTCTTCAGGGAAATCCAGGGCCGGGAGACCACGGCCACCGGGGCTCCGCCCATGATGTCGGTCCAGCCGCGCCAGCGGTGGAAGCTGGCCAGACTGTCGGCCCCCATGATCCAGACGAACTTCACCCCCGGGAATCGCGCCCGCAGTACCCTCAGGGTGTCGATGGTATAGGTGGAGCCGATGGCGGTCTCGGCATCAGAGACAATCATCGCCCGGCCCCGGGCCAGCCTGCGCACCCCGGCCATTCTCTCTCCCAGGCTGGCAGTCTCATGGCTTGATTTCAAAGGGTTTTGTGGCGATACCAGCCAGATCACGCGGTCCAACCCCAGGCGCTTACGGGCGGTCTCGGCCACGTGGGCGTGGCCCTGGTGCACCGGATTGAACGATCCGCCATAGAGTCCCACCCGCATTCCCCGCGTGAGCGTAAAGCCCAGTCGCAGGGTCGCGGGCCGACCGGACTCAGGGACGCGCCGGGCGGGTCCCGCAAACCACATGATCAGGCCTTGAGGTCAAAACCGTTTGCCCGTCTCGGGGTTGCGGTCGAGGTTGATGTCGGTCTGGCGCACCCGGGCTCGGACGGTGAACACCCCATCCCCTGCCAAGATTCCACCCCGGGCAAACAGCCGGCCATGCTCCCAGTTGGAGAGGCCAAGCTCGGGCCGGTTCAGGGCGTATTGTCCATCCACCCAGCGGGTGAAGCCATCGCCGGTAAAGGGGGCATCGATGGCGGCATAGAACCGCTCCTGGGCACCCGCGTCCTCAGAGATCAGGCTGGCGGCAAAGCGGGGGCTGTAGCGGTTGAACAGGGCTACGGCATCCTCCAGGGTGTCCACTACCACCAGGGTCACCTCCGGAGTTTCCTCCCACTCCCATTCCCGGCCGATATCGGCCATGGGCAGCTGTTCCACCATGGCTTCCTGGCGATCACCTTCGGCGCGCGCCACGGTGACCTGGGCCTGCCTCAAGGCGGCGGGGACAAAGGATTCGGAGTCCTCCACCACGTGCAGCTTGGCCCCCCGCCGCCGCGCACCGGCGGCGTCCAGGGCCTGTAGAAAGACCGGAACCAGCTCAGGCGCGCGGTCGCGAACGATGGCGCAGACATTAAGGGTATTGCAGACCTTGCGATCCAGGGAGTGATAGACAGCCGCCTCGAAGCGACCAGCATCGGCGGCGAGGTCGGCCACCATCCAGGCCCCGCCGGTGCCATGCAGACTGACCGGGGTTCCGGCCTGGCGGGCGATGGCACCCAACTGCGCCACCGCCGGGCCTGAGCCGCGCGCAACCGCCAGGGCCAGGCGAGGGTCGGAGAACATGGCCCAGCCGGCGGCATGTTGGGCATTGTCCACCAGGGTTGCGGCGCCTGGGGGTAAGCCGGCAGCGGCGAGGGCGGGATCCAGGGCATGCACAACAATGGCGCGGGCTGTGCCAAGCGCGTCTGAGCTGATGCGAAACACCACGGTATTGCCGGTGCGCAGCACCCCTGTGGCGTCGGCAAACACATTGGGCCGGCCCTCAAAGACAAAGCCCGTCACCCCCAAGGGTGCCACCACCTGGTCGACGCTCCAGCCCGTATGGGCCACGGTTTCCAGCACCCGCCCCCGCGCCACCGGCGCGTCACGCCAGGCGCGCAGGCCAGCGACCATATCGGCGCGAAGGGCAGGGCTGACCGCCAGCCGGGTGGTGGACCGGCCCCGGGCCTGGGCCTGGCGGACATCGGCGGCATTGGCCGTCGCAATGGCGGACCAGACCCGGTCATCGGCCAGCCGGGCGGCAAAGATGTCGAAGAAGCTGGTGATCGCGGCGTCGCTGACGCCGCCCATCTGTTGAAAGGCAAGGCAAGCCCGATCGACAGCCTGCGAGGCGATGGCCTGGACGGCGGCGGGCACATGCAGCAGCGCGCCGGAGTCCTGTACCACCACCAGGCGGTCACCGTCGGCAAAGGCCCGCGCTAGGTCATCGGACACATAGGCCACCCGGTCCCCGCCATAGGGGATGGCCATGCCGGGCGCGAGCGCGGTCAACCGGCCTATCGCCGCGTCCGCCCTGCTGCCTGCCGCCCCGTCGTCCACGCTGTCTGCCATATGCTCCGGATGAGCCTTACTACGCACCTTTGGGGAGGGCGGCAATCAGGGGAGGGGTGCGTGGCCCAGGGCCAGATCATCGGCATGGATGACGGGGCCGGAAGTATAGCCCAGCGCGGCCTCGATGGCGTCGGACTTCAGACCCAGGATCGACACCGCATCGTCGCTGTCATAGCGGGTCAGGCCTCGCCCGATCTCGCGACCGGCCTGATCGCGCACGATGACGGCCTCACCCTTCTCGAACTGCCCCTCCACCGCCTTCAGGCCAGCCGCCAGCAGGCTCTTGCCTGTGATCAGGGCGCGGGCGGCACCGGCATCCACCACCAGGGTTCCGGCCGGTGCCAGGGCGCCGGAGATCCAGGCCTTGTAGGCGGCCTTGGCGCTGAGGGCCGGCTCGATGACGGTGGCGGGCTCTCCGGCCTCAAGGGCGGCCAGGGGTGAAGGCCGCCTGCCCAGGGTGATGACGGTGGCACAGCCCGCTGACTGAGCCATCCGAGCCGCCGCGATCTTGGTGGCCATGCCGCCGGTGCCGACCCCGGCGCCGGCATTGGCCCCCCCGGCCATGGCCTCGATCTCCGGGGTCAGGTGGGTGATGCGGTCCAGGCGCTGGGCGGTGGGATCTAGGCGCGGGTCGGCAGTATAGAGGCCATCGATGTCCGACAGCAGCACCAGGACGTCGGCCCCGATCATCTGCGCCACCCGGGCGGCGAGGCGGTCATTGTCGCCGTAGCGGATTTCCTCGGTAACCACAGTATCGTTCTCATTGACCACCGGCACGACGCCGAGGTCCAGCAGGGTCTCCAGGGTGGCCCGGGCATTCAGCCAGCGGTGGCGCACCTCGGTATCGTCGCGGGTCAGCAGGATCTGGGCGGCATGGATGTCGTGGGGTTCAAGGGCTTCTTCCCAGGCCCGCATCAGGGCTGACTGGCCTGCTGCGGCGGAGGCCTGTTTCTCCGGCAGTGTCAGGGACCTGCGGGCTAGGGCCAGTCTGCGGCGGCCCAGGGCCACGGCACCGGAGGAGACCACCAGGACCTGCTGCCCCCGAGCGCGCATCCGGGCCAGATCGGCGGCAAAGGTCGCCAGCCACAGGGTGTCTGCGGTCCCAGCCTCGCTCACCAGCAGGGCCGATCCGACCTTGACGACGACCCGGCGCGCGCGGTCGATCCCGCTCACGGTGCCCAGCCCACTTCGTCCTCACCGCCCTGGCCCACGGCTACGGCGGCCTTGCGGGCCCGCACCAGGCCGTAGGCCTCCCGCAGGATATCTACCACCCCATGGCCCGATACCGCCGAGACCAGGCGCACCGGCACCCCGGCGGCCTCCGACAGGGCCTCGCGCTGCATCTCGATGGTGCCCTCGTCCAGGGCGTCGATCTTGTTCAGGGCCAGGATCTCGGTCTTGTCCCCCAGCTCCTCGCCATAGGCCTCCAGTTCGTGTCGCACGGTACGCCAGGCCTCGACGACATCGGTCTGGGTGGCGTCGATCAGATGAACCAGCACCGCGGTGCGTTCCACATGGCCCAGGAAGCGGGTCCCCAGGCCCGCCCCGTCCGAGGCCCCCTCGATCAGGCCTGGGATATCGGCCAGGACGAACCGCTCATTTGGCGACAGGTCCACCACCCCCAGATTGGGATGGATGGTGGTGAAGGGGTAGTCGGCGATCTTGGGCTTGGCGGCGCTGGCCGCCGCCAGGAAGGTGGACTTGCCGGCATTGGGCAATCCTGCCAGCCCGACGTCGGCGATCAGCTTAAGGCGCAGCCAGATCCACAGTTCCTCTCCCTCCTGGCCGGGATTGGCGTTGTAGGGGGCCTGGTTGATGGAGCTTTTGAACCGGTCATTGCCCCAGCCGCCATTGCCGCCCTTGGCCAGGAGCACCCTTTGACCCGGGGTATCCAGGTCGGCGATCAGGGTTTCCTTGTCCTCCGCCAGGACCTGGGTCCCCACAGGAACCCGCATGACGATGTCGGCCCCAGCGGCTCCGTGGCGGTTGCGACCCATGCCGTGGGTGCCGGTTTCGGCCTTGAAGTGCTGGCTGTAGCGGAAGTCGATCAAGGTGTTGAGGCCGTCCTGGGCCTCGATCCAGACGTCTCCGCCCCGGCCACCGTCGCCGCCGTCGGGACCGCCGTACTCGATGTACTTCTCGCGACGAAACGACACCGCGCCCCCGCCGCCGTTACCGGACCGGACATAGACCTTGCATTGGTCGAGGAATTTCATCGGATCTGGATCGCTTGTTTCAGAGAAGGTAGGGTCAAGGTCAGGTCTTCTTCCGCGTTGCCGCACGCCATAACACGCGCCTGAGGTAAACTCACGCCAGCCAGACCATCATCCGCGCGGGAACAGTCTGTCGCCGGGCGGCCGAGGCGCTGGGCTGCACTTCCCCGGTATAGAGGAAGCCAGCCTTGATCAGGACGCCGGCCGAGGCCGGATTGTCGGCAAAGTGCCGCGCCAGGACATAGCGACGCTTCCAGGTCCGGTGGGCCCAATCCAAGGCTGCGGTGGTCGCCTCGGTGGCAAAACCGCAGCCCCAGAAGGGTCGGCCCAGCCAATAGCCTAGCTCCGTCCGACCGCCGTCGGTATCGAAGCCCACGGCACCGATCGGCCCTTGAGCCGGGTGGTCGATGATGAACAGGGCTTTGGCCTGGGGGTCGGCCTGCGACACCTGGTCTAGGAAGCCCTCGGCGTCCTCCAGTCCATAGGGATGGGGGATGGCCTGGGTCGTGCGGGCCAGGTCGGCGTCGTTCAACAGCTTGGCCAGGCGCGGCGCGTCGGCAATCGCCGGCCGCCGCAACTGCAGGCGAGCGGTCTCGATGATCGGTTCGATCTGGATGGCGCACATCTTGAACCTCCCCGGGCCCTCTGGTGGGGCCGCGTCTGAAACAGAAAAAGCGGGAGCCCGGCATTCCGGACTCCCGCTTTTCGGGGTTCTGTCCGGTCCGCCTGACTTTCGTCGGGGCGGAACCGGAGAAGGGGTTCCGCCTAGCTGGCGTTGGCCTCTGCGGCCACCACATTGACGTAGGTGCGGTCGTCACGCTTGGTGACAAACTTCACAGCCCCGTCGGCGGTGGCAAAGAGGGTATGGTCACGGCCCATGCCGACATTGGCACCGGCGAAGAACTTGGTGCCGCGCTGGCGCACGATGATGTTGCCGCCGACCACGGCTTCGCCGCCGAACTTCTTGACGCCAAGGCGGCGGCCTGCGGAGTCGCGACCGTTACGGGAAGAGCCGCCAGATTTCTTGTGAGCCATTGTGGCCTCCTAAATTCGTCTTGATCCCGCGCCTATTCGGCGTCGGGCTTCTTGGCGGCGGCCTTCTTCGGCGCAGCCTTCTTTTCGGCGGGCGCGGCCTTGGGGGCCGCAGCCTTCTTGGCCGGAGCCTGGGCGGTTTCGGCGGCCAGGGCAGCCTTGGCGCTTGCAGCCTCCTCCAGCTTCAGGTTCCGGGCGCGCGCGTTGAGGACTGCCTTGGTGGTCATGTCCACCACGCCGTCCCAGTTCACCGTCTTGCCGGCACCGGCCACGGAGGTGACGCGCAGCACGCTCTCATGCTGGCGATGGCCACGGGTCCGGCGATAGCCCTGACGACGGCGCTTCTTGAAGATCTTGACCTTCAAACCCTTGCGGGTCTCGATCAGGGTCGCATTGACAGTGGCACCCTCGACGATGGGCGCGCCCAGGGTCACGGTCTCGCCGTCGCCCAGCATCAGGACGTCACCAAAGGCGACATTGGCACCCGGCTCACCTTCAAGCTTCTCGACGACGAGGAGGTCGCCTGCCTGAACCCGGTACTGTTTGCCACCGGTTTTGATCACCGCGTACATCGTTGACGCCTTAGGACTTTAGCAAAAAAGGATCACGCCCGCAGGAAGGTCCGGCGTGCGAAGGCGCGGACTTATACAGACGACCCCCGCCAAGTCAACGGAACTTGGCCCGGATTCAGCGGCCCGTAGTTGACTCTCCAGACCTCAGGCTCGCCAGGGTCTGCCGGTCGTTGTGGCGCTCGCGTTCCCAAGTGCTGACCACCGCCTTGGAGACCTGCTGCATGAAGGCCAGGCGGGCTGCCACCGGCTTGGTGGTGCGCTTCATCAGCACCACCACAGCATAGGCGCGGCCGTCCGGAGCGGTCAGGACCGCGACATCATTGATGCCGATGGAACCCCCGCGCCAGTCCTGGCCGGTGCCGGTCTTGTGGGCGATGGCCCAGCCGGGCGGCAGCCCACCCTTGAGCCTGCGCGGTCCGGTTCGGGCCTCTGCCATTGTGGCCAGGAAGGTGTCGGTGGACTGGGGCGATAGCAGCTCTCCCCGCTGCAGCAGCATCAGGGCCTGGGCCAGGCCCGCCGGCGTCGCTCCGTCCAGGGGATCCTTGATATAGGCTGCCATGGCGGCGTCACGCACGGCATCGGGCAGGCGCGACCGGGCATCCTTGAACGCCCCGCCGATTCCCAGTTCCGGGCTCCAGGTCAGGCCGGCGATCTTGGACTGCAGGTTCTTCTCATCGGCACCCATGCGGATTCCGCTGAGGTTCTTGCGCGCCAGCATGTCGGCCACCGCATCGACCCCGCCCACCTGTTGCAGCAGCTTGTCGTTGGCCGCGTTGTCACTGTCGATCAGCGCCCGCCGCACCAGGTCGCGCAAGGTGGTGGCATAGCCGGTGGTCCCGATCTTGTGGGAAATGGGCTGGAAGAAGACGCTGCGGTCCTGGGGGCCCAGTACCACGCCCTGGTCCAGGCTGAGCTTGCCCTGGTCGTGGGCATCCAGGGCCGTCATCGCCACCCACAGCTTGGAGACGCTTTGCTGGGGAAAGGCGTCCTCGCCGGCCACCTGGGCCATCCAGCCCTCGCTGCAGTCGGCCACCGCGATCCCCACGCTCTCGCGATAGCTCTCAGCCAGTTCGTCCAGCCGCGCCTGCAGCGCCACGGGCGGAGGGCCCAGTGGCGCGCGCGGCGGCTGGGCTCGGGCCGGGGTGGCCGGTCTGGCAGTGGCGGCGATCGGCGCGGCCGCCTTGGCGCTCTGCGGCGCGCCCGGCGGCGGCTTGCTCACCAGGCTGACCCCTATCACCCCCAGGCCCGCCAACACCCCCAGGGCGAGCGCCGGTCGGGCCTGGGCGGTCAGCCAGGATCCGGCGCCGCGCAGCCCTTGGGGCCAGGCCTCAGCCCAGGATTCCAGGAGATTCAGGCCGCGCAGAGCCCCGATCAACAGGGTCATGCCAAGGGCCCACACCCCTTCCAGGGCGACATGGCTCCAGGCCCGGATCTGTGTCAGCCCGTCATGCATGGGCCCCTGAAGAGTCTGATCCGCCGACTATGGTCAAGCGGTGGCTGTGTCGCGCACTTCCACAGTTACGTGACTGAGGCCCGTCAGGTCGGCCAAGCGCTCACGATAGGCGCCGACGGCCTGGGGTGCAGGCGCCGCGATCACCACAATGGCCGCATGGTGGCCAGGCCCCAGCCGCCAAAGGTGCAGATCCAGCACCCGCTCGCCCTCGATCTCCATCCGCCGCCGGATTTCGGCGGTCAGTTCGGGACTGGGATTGATGTCCAGCAGCACGGCACCGGTCCGCCGCAGCAGGCGGGCTGCGAAGTGGGCCAGCAGCCCCGCCCCCACCAGAGCTGCCACCGGATCGGTCCAGGTCCAGTCCAGATAGCGCCCTGCGGCCAGCCCCACCATGGCCAGGGCCGAAACCGCAGCGTCGCCGGCCAGATGCAGGTGCGCCGCCGAGAGATTGAGGTCCCCATCCTTGTCGTGCTTGTGGCTCCTGGCCGGTTGCAGCAGCCAGACGCAGAGCAGGTTCACCCCCAGGCTGCCGGCGGCCAGCGCCAAGGCCCCGTCATAGGCCACGTCCTCGGGTTCAATCAGTCGCCCCAGGCTCTCAAGCACGATCAGCAGGGCGGTGACCGCCAGGATCGCGGCATTGGCAAAGCCTGCCAGATAGCCCAGCTTGCCGGTGCCGAAGGAGAACCGTGGATCAGAGGCATAGGTGCGGGCCACGGCATAGGCGCCGGCCGCCACCAGCAGGGCGGCGACATGTGCCGCCATATGCAGGCCATTGGCCACCAGGGCCATGGAGTGGAAGGCCAGTCCGCCGGTGATCTGGGCGGCTAGGGTGGCCAGACAGATAGCCGCCACGATCCAGGTCCGCCGCTCGTTGCGGGCGTGATCGGCCCCCAGATAGATTCGATCGCCGCGAAAGGCGTCCATGGGGTCAAGATCGGCGGGAGCAGCAGAGGTCAAGGGGGCCTGCACAATGTGGCGGACCATCCCGCGCCGGTGTTATTTAGTAACAGTCAGGGCCGGTCAAGCGTTGGGATGCGACGGCCTGTTTCCTCCGCCCATCAGAATGACTAGATGGAGCCCATGAACGCCAAGACACCTGTCACCGTCCTCACCGGCTACCTCGGCGCCGGCAAGACCACCCTACTCAACCGCATCCTCACCGAGGATCACGGAAAGCGCTACGCCGTCATCGTCAACGAGTTTGGCGAGGTGGGCATCGACAACGACCTGATCGTCGGGGCCGATGAAGAAGTGTTCGAGATGAACAATGGCTGTGTCTGCTGCACGGTGCGCGGGGACCTGATCCGGGTGCTGTCGGGCCTTATGAAGCGCAAGGGCGGCTTTGACGCCATCATCGTCGAGACCACGGGACTGGCCGATCCGGGCCCGGTGGCCCAGACCTTCTTTGTCGACGACGACGTCAAGGCCAAGACCCAGCTCGACAGTGTCACCACGGTGGTGGACGCCAAGCACCTGCCGCTGCGCTTGGCCGATTCCCGTGAGGCGGTGGAGCAGATCGCCTTTGCCGACCAGATCGTGCTCAACAAGACCGACCTGGTGACGCCGGAAGAACTGGCCTCGGTTGAGGCCGCCATCCGCCGCATCAATCCCTTTGCCCCTATCCACCACGCCCAGCGCTCCAATGTGCCGCTCGACGCCATCCTGGGTCGGGGCGGCTTTGACCTGGCCCGCATCACCGACATCGCGCCGGAGTTCCTCAACCCCGCCCATGGCGAGGCAGGCCACGTCCACGACGAGGACTGCGATCATCACGACCACGATCATCATGCGCACCACGATCATCACGATCATGCGGCGGCCGCAGGCATCCGAGGCATCTCCCTGGTGCTACGCAAGGCGGTGAACGGGGTGCGGGTCACCAACTGGCTCAACCAACTCCTGGCCGACCAGGGTCCCGACATCCTTCGCGCCAAGGGCATTCTCGATGTCGCCGGTGATGAGCGGCGGCTGGTGTTCCAGGCCGTCCATATGATCCTGGAGGGCGATTTCCAGCGGGAATGGACGGCCAAGGACGAGCGCTATAGCCGCATGGTGTTCATCGGCCGCAATCTCGATGAGGCCGCCCTTCGCTCGGGCTTTGCCGCCTGCGAGGCCTGAACCAGCAACCATGAAAAAAGGGCGCCGAGCAGGCTCGGCGCCCTGAAGTTCAGGCTCGAAAAGAGTCGGGGCGGCTGGGAGGCAGCGCCGCGAGCCTTGGATCTTAGCGTGCGGCCATCTTGGCCGAGGCGTTGCAGGCCCCGAGCTTGTCGGCGTCCAGGCTGCGCGCCGGGCTGCCGAAGGCGGCCAGGGGGCCGGCGACCTTGGCGACGCTTTTGCAAGCGGCCAGGGCATAGGTTTGGGAGGTGGGCTCGAGGGCGACGCAGGCATCGGCCTCGCAGACGAAGATCGCGCCACCGGCGATGACCTTGGTCTTGGCCGACACTGGGTTTTGCAGCTTGGCGGTGATGATCGATTCCGACGCCTGGGCGCCGCCGGCGAAGGACAGGGTGAAGGCCGCCGCGCAGGCAGCCGAAAGGGTGAGCAGTTTCATGTGAGCCATCCGGCGTCTCGGGGAGGAAACAGACCCCCAGCGGGGGCCTGGCCGTTCGCAGCGTGGATCACTTCGGGTATCCCCACCCTTGGCGCGCCACAAACTAAGCAACGCTAAGATAACACTGTTTAAATAGCCGGCAACCCCCTTTTTCGTAAGGCCGCCATGCGTTTTCGAAGAGGTGGCCCGGTCCCAGGGGCCGCCTGACCCAGCGACCGCAAAACCGCCCCATTCACACCGCG
>JANPAO010000445.1:0-1536 GCA_031429955.1 Phenylobacterium sp.
CACAACCCCGTCCGAACCTGGAACAGCTCTGGAAAAAACGACCCCTCCAGGGCCTTGGCCAGATAGCTGGCACCTGAGGATCCGCCGGTGCCCATCTTGAAGCCGATGATGCGTTCCACGGTCTTCAGATGGGCAAAGCGCCACTGCTGGAAGCGAAACTCCATGTCCACCAGCTTCTCAGCCAGTTCATAGAGGTCCCAGTATTGCTCGGGGTCGCGGTAGACCACGGCCCAGGCCGCCACGATGGCCGAGTCGGCGACGTGAACGCAGGCCCAGTCTCGCTCGACAGGCACGTCAAAACCCCGTCGCTTCAGAAGCCGCACGCACTCGTCATAGAGGCTGGGGGCGGCGAGCGCCGCAGCCAGGTCGTCGTGGGCCGGTGTGCCTTCATGGACCGCTAGCATGGCGGCATCCTTGGCCCCCATCAGGAATTCCAGCATCCGGTACTGGTGGGATTGGAAGCCCGAGCTCTGGCCCAGGTGGGGGCGGATGGCGTGGTATTCGCTAGGCGTCATGGTGGCCAACACGTCCCAGGACTGGATCAGTTGGCCCTGGATGCGGCTGACGCGGGCAATCATCTTGAAGGCAGGCCCCAGGTCGTCGGCGGCGATCTGGGCGCGGGCGGCGGCCAGTTCGTGGATCGACAGTTTCAGCCACAGTTCCGAGGCCTGGTGAATGACGATGAACAACAGCTCGTCGTGCTCGTCGGACCGTGGCCGTTGGGCGCTGAGGATCTGGTCCAGGGCCAGGTAGTCGGCATAGCTGATGTCGGGCCGGGTATGGATCGTGTTGCTCATGTCACCGCTGCCACCTGGTTGAAGCGGGCCTCCCGCCATTCTTCGCCCGCCATCACTTGGACCAGGTGCTCCACGGCATCCCAGACATCGACATAGCGCACATAGAGCGGGGTGAGGCCAAACCGCAGCACATCGGGTGCCCGAAAGTCCCCCACCACCCCGCGCGCGATCAGAGCCTGGACGATGGGATAGCCCTTCGGATGGGTGAGCGAGACCTGGCTGCCCCTTTGGGCGGAGTCCCTGGGGCAGGCGATGGCAAAGCCCGGGCAGCGCGCCGCCACCAGATCCAGGAACAGGTCCCCAAGCGCCCGCGACTTGGCCCGCAGGTCGGCCATCGCCACCCCGTCAAAGGCGCTCAAGGCCGCTTCCAGGGCGGTGAGGCCCAGGACCTGGGGCGTACCGCAGAGCACCTGGGCCATGCCGCCCCCCGGCGCATAGTCATCGGAAAAGGCAAAGGGCTGGGCATGGCCCATCCAGCCAGCCAGGGGCGTCTGGAAAGCCGCCTGATGGTGGGCGGCGATGAAGGCAAAGGCCGGGGCTCCGGGGCCGCCGTTCAGATACTTGTAGCCGCAGCCCACGGCCAGGTCGGCCCCCGCGCCGTTCAGGTCCACCTCCAGGGCCCCAGCGCTATGGCTGAGATCCCAGAGGGTCAGGGCCCCCACCGCGTGGGCGCGGGTGGTGAGGTCGGCCATGTCGTGCAGGGTACCGGTCTTGTAGTGGACCTGGGTCAGCAGCAGCA
>JANPAO010000446.1:0-7733 GCA_031429955.1 Phenylobacterium sp.
GACGCCGTCCACCAGGCCAGTTCCGGCCAGGTCCTTCAGGACGGCGGTGTCGGTGGTGTCGAGAAAGAGCTGCATGACGGGCCTCTGGGCGGGAATGAACGGGGCTTCCATAGCCGCTGCGCCAGCGGCGGACCAGCCTGCGTGCGCGGGGCGGCACGCCACTCCGCTCCTCCCGGCGACCGCGAAGCGGCGGCGCGAAGCAGTCAAGGCCGGGACCGAGAGGCATCTCCAGACTTCGAGCGGACCCCTTGTTCGTGTGGTTCGTGGTTCCAACTCCGTCGGCGGCAATGCTGTGGCTGCGTGTCAAGATTGTCCACGATCGACACGAACCTCACGAACAGCGGGTCAGGCCTTGGCGTGGGGGCTTCACCTGGGTCCCGGCCTTTGCCAGGGTGAGCGGTCTCCAGCATGACCCGCCGCATCGCCTCCATCCTGCTGCCCATGCCCCTGCCCGAGGCCTTCGACTATGAAGAGCCTGAGGGCATGGACCTTGCCGTGGGAGACCATGTGGAGACCCCGCTGGGGCCGCGCCTGCTGCGGGGCGTCGTCACGGCCCTTAGGGACGGCACCGGCGGCAACCGGCCCCTCAAGGTGGTGGCGGCCAGAATCGACGATCCACCCCTGCCGCCCAAGGCCCTGGACTTCATCCAATGGGCCGCCCGCTACTCGGTGGACTCGCCGGGCGCGCCGCTGGCCATCACCCTGCGCGGCGCCCGCGCGCCCAAGACCCGGCCGGAGAAGGTCATCGAGGCCACCGGGGTCAGCCCGGCCCGCCTGACCCCTGCCCGGTCCCGCGTGCTGGAAATCGTCGCAGCTCAGGTGCTCTCGCCGCCGGACCTGGCCCGCGCGGCGGAGGTCTCGTCTGGGGTTATCAAGGCCCTGGTGGACGAGGGCGTCCTGGCGGTCCGGCTGGTGGCCGCGCCGGTGGCCTTCGATCCGCCGGATCTGACCTTGGTGGGCCAGCCCCTGAACGCCAGCCAAGCCGCCGCCGCCAAGGCCCTGACCGCCATGTTGGCGGAGGGGGGCTTTAACGTTGCCCTGCTGGACGGGATCACCGGATCGGGCAAGACCGAGGTCTATCTCGAGGCGGTGGCCGCTGCCCTGGCCGCCGACCCGCAGGCCCAGGTCCTGATCCTGCTGCCCGAGATTGCCCTGACCCAGGCGGTCATTGCCCGGGTCACCGCCCGCTTTGGCACCGCGCCGGGCGAATGGCATTCCGACATCGCCCCCCCGGTTCGCCGCCGAGTCTGGGAGGCGGTCGCGACAAACCAGTGTCGCATTGTCATCGGCGCCCGCTCGGCCCTGTTCCTGCCCTTTGCCAAGCTCTCTTTGATCGTGGTCGATGAGGAGCACGACGCCTCCTATAAGCAGGAGGAGGGCTTCATCTATCAGGCGCGGGATCTGGCGGTGGCGCGCGGGCGTATCGAGTCTGCCGCCGTGATCCTGGCCTCGGCCACGCCGTCGCTGGAGTCCCTTCGCAATGCCGAGACCGGTCGTTATCGCTGGCTGCGTCTCACCTCCCGACACGGGACGGCGGTCCTGCCCGAGATCACCCTGGTGGATATGCGTCAAACCCCACCCGACACCGGTCGCTGGCTCTCGCCGCCCCTGGTTGCGGCCATGGGGGAGACCTGGGCGCGGGGCGAGCAGACCCTGCTGTTCCTGAACCGGCGCGGCTACGCCCCCCTGGTCCTCTGCAAGGCCTGCGGCCAGAAGCTGACCTCGCCCGACACCGATAGCTGGCTGGTGGAGCATCGCTATTCCGGCCGGCTGGTCTGCCATCTGACCGGCTTTTCCATGCCCAAGCCGGCGGCCTGTCCCCACTGCGGTGCCAAGGACAGCCTGGTTTCCATCGGCCCGGGCGTTGAGCGGGTGGAGGAGGAGGCCAAGACCCTGTTCCCCGAGGCCCGGGTCAGTGTGTTTTCCTCCGACACAGCCTGGGATGCGCGGGAGGCCCGGCGGCTGATCGAGGCCATGGAGGAGGGTCAGATCGATATCCTGGTAGCCACCCAGGCCGCAGCCAAGGGCCACAACTTCCCCGGCCTGACCCTGGTGGGGGTGGTGGATGCCGACCTTGGCCTGCGCGGGGGCGACCTGCGGGCAGCCGAGCGCACCTATCAACTGCTGGCCCAGGCCACCGGACGGGCGGGTCGCCGGGATCGTCCTGGCCGCGCCATGCTGCAGACCTATGCGCCGGAGCACCCGGTCATGCAGGCCCTGCAGGCTCAGGACCGCGACGCCTTTAGCACGGCGGAACTGGAGGAGCGGGAGATCGCCGGCCTGCCCCCCTATGGCCGCCTGGGGGCGATCATCGTCTCGGGCCCCGACGCGGCCCAACTCGAGGCTTTTGTGGAGAAGATGGCTCAGGTTGCGCCCAATACCGAAGGGGTCGCGGTCTACGGCCCGGCCGATGCGCCCCTCGGCCTGATCCGTGGCCGCCGCCGCAAGCGCTTCCTGATCCGCGCCGATCGCACCGTGGACCTCTCGGCCTATCTGGCGGCCTGGCGCGCCCGGTTCCGGCCCCCGGGCATGATCCGGGTGGCGATCGACGTGGACCCGTACAGCTTTCTGTGAGGTTGGGATGGAAGGGAGCCAACGACGTTGGTCCCCCTCCGTCTCGTCGCTCTCGCGCCGATCCACCTCCCCCACATCGCGCGACGCGCTGGGGGAGGATCTTGGGCGCTCCCGATCCTCCCCCAGGCCGCAGGCCGATGTGGGAGAGGTGGCAGCCGGCGAAGCCGGATGACGGAGGGGGATCGACGTCGTCGACGGCTTGTCTGCGCTGCCATGCTCACGAAACGGGTCGAACAGCTTCCAAGCTAGCCCGTAGTTCCCTCAGGCCTCCCCCGCCTCCATCGCCACATCGTCACCGGGTCTCGCCGCCTTGGCCGCCGCCATGGGGCGTTCGCGCAGGGGGGCTGCGGGGATGAACAGCATCAGGACGAAGCCGGCGATCAGGACGCACAGGGAAAAGATCATCCCGTGGACGATGGCCACTGAGAAGCTCTCGCGGATGGTGCGTTCCATGGCCACCTGCTGGGGATCGGCCGCGCGGGCCGCAGCCTGCTCGGGATGCAGGTTACGCTCCATGGCCATCTTCTGCAGGTCGGCCAGCTCCAGATGGCGCACCACGGCGCCGGGCTCGCTGGGGGCATGCTTGGCCAGTTCGCTGGACAGGCCCGAGGTCAACAAGGCCCCGAACAGCGCAACCCCCATAGTGGAGCCGATCTGACGCCCGAACTGGCCTGAACTGGTGGCCACTCCGATCTGATGGAAGGGGACGGCGTTCTGCACCGCCAGGCTGAACAGGCTCTGGCCCGGTCCCAGGCCGATCCCGACAATCAGCAGCCGCCAGGCCAGATCCAGGGTCGAGGTGTCCGGCCCAATGAAGCACATCAGGAAGACCCCCAGGATCAGCATGACCCCACCGCCGATCATGAAGGGCTTGTAGAGGCCGGTCTTGGTGACGAGCTGACCATTGACGGTGGAGGAGACGATCATGCCCCCCATCAGGGCCAGCATGGTCAGGCCGCTGGTGGTGGCCGGGATGCCCTGGCCCACCTGCATATAGAGGGGCAGGAAGCTGGTGACCCCCATGAAGGCCATGGAATAGACAAAGCCCGCGCCATTGGCGGTGGTGAAGGTTCGGTTCTGGAACAGCTCCAGCGGGATGATCGGATCTCGGACCTGCTTTTCGACGAAGACAAAGGCCGTGAGCGCGGCGATGGCAAAGCCCAGCATCCCCAGGATCAGTGGCGAGGCCCAGGGATAGTCCCGCCCGCCCCAGGTGATGGCCAGCAGCAGGGGCACAAAGCCCGCAATGATCAGGCCAGCCCCACCCCAGTCGATCCGCCCGGTGCCGCGAATGGGCAAGGTCGGCATCTTCACCAGGATCATAGCCACGGCGGCCAGCGCGAAGGGAATGTTGCAGTAAAAGACCCACCGCCAGCCAGCGATCACATGGCCAAACAGGGTCACCGTCCCATGGTCGGTGAAGAAGCCGCCAACCACTGGACCAAACACGCTGGCGATCCCGAACACCGAGCCGAACAATCCTGAGAACTTGGCCCGCTCCCGGGGAGCAAACAGATCAGCGATGATGGCAAAGGCGGTGGTGAACAGGGCCCCGCCGCCCAGGCCCTGGATGGCGCGGGCGGTGATCAGCTGGGTCATGCCGCCCCCCAGCAGGGGCAGGGATCCGAACTCCCCGGCCAGGCCCGCCAGCCAGGAGCCGGCCAGGAAGATGGCGATACCGGCCAGCAGGATCGGCTTGCGGCCGTAGAGGTCCCCCAGCTTGCCCCAAATCGGCACCATCACCGTGGAGGCCAGCAGATAGGCCGTCGTGGCCCAGGCATAGAGGTGAAGGCCTGAGAGCTCAGCGACGATCCGCGGCATGGCGGTGCCGACAATGGTCTGGCTCATGGCTGAGAGGAGGAAGACGATCATCACCGAGATGAGCGTCAGTTTCCGCTCCTCATCGGTATAGTCGTGAGGTTCGTTCACGGGGTACTTCCTGGCGACGAAATGTCCGCCCTATGGCATCAGTATGGATCGTGGAAGGACACGGGGCGACGGAAATGTCGCCGCCCCGCCAGAGTTCAGACTTTGGTCTATTTGTCGGTGTCGGCTGAGACGCCATCAGGCGTCTGTCGCCGTTGAGCTGCCGCGCGGGAGGCCATGTTGAGGCCCTCCACCAGGCCCGAAAAGGCCATGGCCGCATAGATGTAGCCCTTGGGCACGTGGACCCCGAAACCGTCGGCGATCAGGGTGGCCCCGATCATCAACAGGAAGCCCAGGGCCAGCATCACCACGGTGGGATTGTCATTGATGAACTTGGCCAGGGGATTGGCGGCCAGCAGCATCACCAACACCGCCACCACCACGGCAATGACCATGATCGGCAGGTGATCGGTCATGCCCACCGCCGTCAGGATGGAGTCCACCGAGAACACCATATCCAGCAGGATGATCTGGAAGATGGCCGCCCCGAAATTCATGGCCACCGGCGCCTTCTTGTCGAGGACATCATGGCTGGGGGTGGGGTCCATGGTGTGGTGGACCTCGTTGGTGGCCTTCCACAGCAGGAACAGGCCACCGGCGATCAGGATCAGGTCGCGCCAGGAGAACTGCAACTCCCACATCGGATGCCCGCCCTCGCCCAGGGGACCTTTCCAGGGCAGTTCAAAGACCGGAGCCGTCAGGCCGACGATGAAGGCGATGGTCGAAAGTAGGGCCAGACGCATCACCAGGGCCAGACCGATCCCGATCCGGCGGGCCATGACCTGCTGCTCTGCCGGCAGCTTGTTGGTCAGGATGGAGATGAAGACCAGGTTGTCGATACCCAGCACCACCTCCATGACGATGAGGGTAATCAGGGCGGCCCAGGCGGCCGGATCGGCGGCCAGGGTCATCAGGCTTTGCATGTGAATCCTCGAGTTTTCTGACTTTCTAGCCTATCTCGCGCTGGCGCCTACTGCGAAAGGCGATCCAGCCGCGCAGCCAAGCTGCAGTGGGCGACTCACCTGGCGCGAACGGTGCCGACTTTTCAGGCGAACGCCGCCAAAACAGGCGCTGGCAGGACAAAAGCGCGGAAATCTTTGCGGCAAGACCGAGGAAACGCTCTTCTTGGCGTCGGGTGCCCGAGGGGGTGCCGAGGTCTTCGCCCAGGCTGCGCTTGTCTGTTTTTGTGATCGTGGGCAGCGAGGTGAAGCAGAATTCACCTACAGAATTTATGTAATTGGAAATATATAGGTGATCGATTCTCAGCTTAACAACGGGGTTTGGGTGACCCGCCAAGGGTTAATTTTCTTCTGACCCCGAAAATTTCCGAGAACAAGGAAATTATTGTTGAGACAAATGCCTCGTTCAGAATCATGAATATATCCGACGGCCTCCGCGAGGCTCCACGATCCTCCGACGCCTTGGTCGAAAACCTCTTTTCTTTCGCGCCGCAGGTGAGTATCCCATCTGCGAGTTCGCGTGGGGAGTTCCTCTTAACATGCTTAAACGGACCAGAACCGTCATTGGTTCCCTGGCCGCCGCAGCGGTTATGACACTGGCGCCGATATCGGGCGCGGTGGCCGACACCTATTGGCAGTGCGTGCCCTTCGCCCGCCTGGTGTCTGGGGTTCAGATCTTTGGCGATGCCTGGACCTGGTGGAAGCAGGCGGCCGGCAAGTACGAGACCGGCTTTTCTCCTAAATCCGGTGCGGTGCTCTGCTTCAAACCCAACGGCAAGATGCAACTGGGTCACGTGGCTGTAGTCAGCCAGGTGCTGACCGATCGGGTGATCCAGATCACCCATGCCAATTGGTCCCGCATCGGCGGCACCCGTGGCCAGGTTGAGAAGGACGTCACCGTCATCGACGTCTCGACGGCTGGAGACTGGTCTCAGGTCAAGGTCTGGTACGACCCGGTCCGGGATCTGGGCTCCACCACCTATCCCACCTACGGATTCATCTATCAGGATACCGCAGCCCAGCGCATGGCCGGCTCGGGGCTGAATGTTGCCGGCAACACAGCCATCGCCATGGCCCAGGGGGCTGCCACCCAGATGGCCTCAGCCGTTCGCCCCGGGGCTGGCCCACTTGCCATGCTCAGTCAGGCTGCCGACTCCACCGACCGGATCGCGGCCCTGATCATGGCGGCCACCGCCCAGGGCTCCTCTGAGTCCAACTAGGACCTCATGCTTAGCCTGATCCGTCGAGACCAGGTTACCCGCTCCGTGGAGACGCCAGACGAGGCTTGGACCCTGCCGCCAGGGACCATCTGGATCGACCTGCTCAATCCCAGTCGAGCCGAGGAGTTGGCGGTCGAGCGCGCCCTGGCCCTGGATCTGCCCACCCGGGAGGAGATGGCCAAGATTGAGCCGTCGTCGCGCCTCTATCAGGAAGACGGCGCGACCTTTCTGACCGCCAGCCTGCTGACCCATAGTCAGGGCGACTATCCAGCCTCCGCGCCCGTCACCTTCGTTCTGGCGGGCAAGGTGCTGGTGACCATCCGCTATGCCGAGTTCCGGGCCTTCACCCTGTTTGGAGACCGGGCGGCGTCCATTGGATTGACCAGCGGGGCTGAGACCCTTCTGGCGTTGCTGGACGCGGTGGTGGAGCGGATCGCCTATATCCTGGAATCCAGTTCCACCGCAGTGCAGGAGTCCTCCAACGCCATCTTTGATCGGCCCAGGGGCGGGGCTTTTGAGCCGCTGCTCACCGGCCTGGCGCGAACCCAGTCGGTGGCCACCATGGCCCGGACCTGCCTGGTCAGCCTGGGACGGCTCACCAGCTTTGCCAGCCTGGAGGGCGAGATCGCCGACGCGCCGGTCCTTCAGGCCCACCTGACCTCGGTTCAACGGGACATCCAGTCCCTCAATGAGCACGCGGGATTCCTGTCCTCTCACATCTCCTTCCTGCTGGATGCGGCCCTGGGGCTGATCAACATCGAGCAGAACGGCATCATCAAGTTCTTCTCAGTGGTCTCGGTGGTGCTGATGCCGCCTACCCTGGTGGCCTCGATCTATGGGATGAACTTCCGCCACATGCCCGAGCTGTCCTGGACCCTGGGCTATCCCCTGGCCCTGACGGTGATGGTGCTGTCGGCGGTGGTGCCGTTGCTCTGGATTCGCAAAAAGCGCTGGCTTTAGCCAGTTTCCACCCCCTCTGGCGTCGTGACGCAACGGTTCCTTAAGCGCGCGGCCCCAACCTGCTGGCTCCTTAGAGTTTCCAGCCCCCCATGAC